>JAJZMN010000040.1 GCA_021850345.1 Actinomycetes bacterium
ATGACCTGCTGCTGTTCGAGGAGTTTGTTTGTACCGGCGAGACCTGCAAGCGTCTTCGTGAAGGACTCGTCCCTCCACGCACGCAGAGCCGAAAGAAGGGCCGGAAGAAGGGGGACCCCTGGAGCCGACGCCCGCATCGTTGGTCGACTCGTCGAAGGCCCTGCGCGACGAAGTCGTCCTCGCGTGCCGCGTCCTCGAGTCCCAGGGCCAAGGGGACATGGTCTGGGGACACGTGTCGGTCCGAGACCGAGATCATGCGGGCACGCTCGGACGTGTAGCACTGACGGGACGGTGCGGTCATCGAGATCTACGGGGTCGCGTTCGTGCCGGACGGCGAGTAGCCAAGTCGCGCCCCACAGGGTGGTTCTTTCGAACGGCTGAGCTGGTGGCGAGGGCCCTGCAGCTCCTTGCCTACTGCCGCGACCGGCTGGCGACCTCGACGGACTCGTGCTGCCAGAGGAGGGGCAGCCATCGTCCTACAGCGTTTGCGGGCTGCCGCAGTTCGCTCGCTGGCAGAAGAGTCATCGTACTTTTGTATATTCTATCTCAACTCACAGCAACGACGAGGGAGGGTTTCGGTGCGGCTTGTCGATCTCACGCATCCGTGGGGGCTCCACACCCCGGGGTGGGTCGGTTACGCGGGCGGAAAGATCTATTACACGCAGACGTTACAAACGAACCGCATCGTGTCGCAGCGGATCGAGACGTCGCTCCATACCGGGACGCATCTCGACGGACCGATGCACGCCGCCGACGGCGGCTTGGACATGGCGTCGCTTCCGCTGGAGAAGCTCGTCCACGAGGGCGTGATCGTGGACGTCTCGGACGTGGTGACGGACTGGGAGGTGATCAAGCCCGAGCACATCACCTCGAAGGTGGAGGTGAAAGAGGGCGACATCCTCATCATCCATACGGGCTTCCACCGGTACTTCCAGGGTGCGCCGCGCCAGGACCTCGTCCGGTACTTCTGCATGCACCCAGGCGGTGGGGTCGAGCTCGCTGAGTGGATGCTCGATCTCAAGATCTCCTGGTGGGGGATCGACGCGGGCTCCGGTGACCACCCGATGAACACGACGATCCGCAACATGCGGCCTGACCTCGCGCGCCGCTTCGAAGAACACGTCGGCAAGAGCTGCCTCGAGTACTTCGGCGAGTACGAGTACACGCACCACTTGAGCGGCCGCAGAGTCAAAGAGGACCTCTTCCCGATGCACTACCTCGCGTTCCCCGGCGGGTGTATTCACGCGGAGAACGTCGGCGGCACAATCGACAGCGTTCTGAACACGCGCTGCGTCATCGGCGCCTTTCCCTGGAAGTTCGAAGGCGGTGAGGCGTGCCCCTGCCGGATCATCGCCTTCCTCGACGTTCCTGAGAACGAGGTGCGCGAGCTGGCCGGTCAGGTCAGCGCCTGCCCGGCGCCCTAGTCCTAGTCCAGCAAGTCCCGGTCGCCGAAGCATGTGCCGGCAACCGTGTCCTCGAGTGGGACGCGCAGCGCGTCCAGGACCCGAGGCACCATGACATACGTGGAAGTGGTGACCACCAGCTCCACGTACCCTTCCGGACCCCACGTCCTGACCGAGTCGTCGACCAGTCCGTCGGGAACCGAGCCGTCGATGATGGCATCTGCGAGGTCGAGCGCGAGTCGCTCCTCTTCGTCGAAGACCTCGGAGGACTGCGCCGCTTTCACCGCGGCGATCCGGTCGTCGGAGAACCCGGCAGCGCGGGCCATCTGGACATGATGTGCCCATTCGTAGCCGGAACGGCTTCGGGCGGCAGTCCGGAGAATCATGAGCTCGCGAAGCGAGCGCCGCGTGTGGCACCGGTCTCGGAGGTCCCAGAGGAAGTGCAGCCACGCATCGACGATCGCCGGCGAGTTGGCCAGGGCCCGATAGAGATTGACTTGCGCGGCTCCCCGTGCATGCAGCAGCTCGGCCACGTGATCGGGAAGTTCGGCAAGGGGGAGCGCTCGCGGCTCGGTCGTCATCTTCGGATCACGCTACCGGTAGCGCTGCAGCTTCGCGCGTGGCGGCCCCTTGCGCCTAGCGCGCGGCGAATGCTTCGACCTCTATGAGGAAGCGCTCCTCCACGAGCCGGGAGACGACGAGGAGGGTGTTCGGTGGATATTCCCCGTCGGGGAAGAGCTCCTCGAAGATGGCGGTCCGAGCCAGCATGAACTCGCCGACGTTCCCGTTACCGACGAGCAGGGTCGTCGTCTTGAAGATGTCGCGCGCCCCGAGACCGAGGGATGCGAGGGCGGTCATCACGTTACGGAAGGCCTGGGCGGTCTGCGCGCCGAGTCCTCCGTCTCCGGCGAGCTCGCCGTCCGGGGTAATGCCCACCTGCCCGGCGACCGTGATCAGCTCCGAGCCTCGGGCGATGCTGATGTGCGAGTACTTGCCCAGAGGTGCTCCAAGTCCTGTGGGCTGCCGCACCCAGTCGACTCCCAATGCATCCCTCCCTCTTTCGTTTCCAACGAGTCCAGATCAGCCAGGGGCCTTGCGGACACGCACGGTGTTGTCGAGGCGACCAATGCCGTCGATCTCGCAGACCACACGGTCTCCGTCCTTCAGGTAACGCGGTGGTGTGAAGCCGACTGCGACACCGCTCGGCGTGCCCATGGCGATCAAGTCGCCCGGCTCGAGGGGCGTGATCCTCGAGATCGCAGCGATCGCCTCCGCAACTCCGAAGATCATGTCGCCGAGGACCGCCTTTTGGCGCAGTTCGCCGTTCACCCAGCAGACGATCGCGCGTTGAGGAAATTGAGGAAGCTCGTCACGCGGCACGAGGACCGGTCCGACAGGGGTCGCCTTGGGGAGTGACTTCCCGAGAAACCACTGCTTGTGCCGCTGTTGGAGGTCGCGGGCGGTGGTGTCGTTGACCACGGTGTACCCGAGGACGTGCTCCAGGGCTTGTTGCTTGCTGATGCGGGTGCCCCCCGCTCCGATCACGACGCCGAGCTCGACTTCGTAGTCGAGCGCCTCGGCGAGGTCCGCGTCGACGGCGATGTCGTCGGTGGGCCCGCAGAGGGACGACACCGGCTTGGTGAAGACGATCGGCGCCTCGGGCGCCACCTCGGTGTCGCGCGAGAAGCGGGCAAACTCGCTCGCGTGAGCGACATAGTTCTTGCCGAGGCAGAGCACGTTGCGTGGAGGCGCCACGCACAAGACGGGTCCTGCTCGGCTGCCGGCGGTTTCCGTGTGCATTCTCCCTCCGCGGGCTCTGCCAGCGTCTTCCGGTTTGGCGCCGGTCAGCAGCAGAGACGGGTCCGCCGGCATTGTATACAAAAGAGCAGGGTGGCGATCATGGCAGAGCGCCGGGATCATGCCAAGGGTCGCCAGCTCCCCGTGGTCGTCCGCGGAGGCGGATGCACGAAGGTGCGCGAGACGCCGCGCCCGTTACGGAGCCGCGCGGGCCCACCACCGCCCGTCGTGGCATTCAACCTGGACCTGGATGCCGTAGCAGCGCGACACGAGCGGACCGGTCAGCACCTCCTCGAGCGGACCGGCGGCAATTAGGCGCCCCCCGCGCAGAAGCAGCCCGTGGGTGAACCCCGGGGGCACTTCCTCCAGGTGGTGGGTCACCAGTACGATGGCCGGCACCGCCGGATCCGACGCCAGCGCACCGATCCTCGAGACCAACCGCTCCCGCGCCCCGAGATCGAGCCCGGCTGCCGGCTCGTCGAGCAAGACCAGCTCGGCCGCGCCCATGAGCGAGCGGGCGATGAGCACCTGCTGGCGCTCGCCCTCCGAGAGCACCCCGAACGGCGCGTCCGCCAGACGGAGCGCTCCCGGTCCCATCACCCGTTGAAGGAGGCGGTCGGCGGTCGCCCAGTCCGCTTCGCCGTAGCGACGAGGCACGGGGATCAGGGCGGCATCACGTCCGGTCACCACGATCTCGCGCGCGGTGAGGAACGGACGCAACGTCCGTCCTGTGGCAGCGCTCACCAGGGCAACCCTGGCGCGCACTGTCCGGAGGTCGCTCCGGCCGAAACGGTCGCCAACGACCGACACGGCTCCGCAGCTCGGCATGAGCCGGGCTCCCGCGACCTGGAGCAGCGTCGTCTTGCCGGACCCGTTCGGACCGAGCACGACCCAGCGGTCCCCGGTGCCGACTTCCCAATCGACCGCATCGAGGATCGGCCGCCCACGGCGTACGACGGACACGCCTGCAAGGGAGATGACGGGGGCGGTGGCGACCACTCGGTCACTCCCCTCCATGGATCGTCCGGACACTCCCTGTGGCTTCGCCGAGCGCCTACGCGTCGGACCCGACGCGGTCGGCTCGGGGCTTGCGGCCACTTCCATGGGCGAACTCACCCGACAGCCGGTACCACGCGTGGAGCGCCAATCGCCGCTTCGGCTCCCGCCAGCAGCGGAGCCAGTGGTGCTCGTCGTGCATGATGCAGATGTTGCACGACACGCACTTTGGAACTGCCGTCGGTTGGCGGGTGAGGCGTTGCACGAGGTCCGGTTCACGGATGAGCGGGCGTGCCAACGAGATGAAGTCCGCATCGCCGCTCATGATGACGTCGGACATCGTCTGGGGCTTGCGCAGCCCCCCGACGAGGATCACGGTCGTGTCGACCTGCCTGCGAAGTGCGCGGGCGAACTCACGGAAGTACGCCTCGGGCGCGGGGTCGCGAAAAACGCGGTTGAACAGGAGATCCTGGAGCGCCCTTCGCCGATCGACGCCCACGTAGGCGCGGATGGACCCTGACACGTAGTCGCTCATGAGGTTCGAGGAAACCTCGACGGCGTCGAGCCCCGCTGCCACGAGGTGGGCGACGTTGCCGATCGCCATGTCCAGGTCCATGCCGCCGGGAAGATCGACGAGGTCTTTGAGCCCGAGCTTCATCGTCACGGGATAGCCCTCGGGGACGCACTCGCGTACCCTGTGGACCACTCGAGCAGGGAACTCCCGGCGCCCTTCGGCGGATCCTCCCCAGCGATCGTTGCGGCGGTTGGTGAGAGGGGAGAGGAACTCGCTGATCAGGTAGCCGTTGGCCCCGTGGATGTGGATCCCGTCGAAGCCGGCGTCGACCGCACGCCGCGCCGCGCCGCCCCACGCCTCGATCGTCGCTTCGATCTCTTCGTCCGCGGCCCCGGGGACGGAGCGGCCGGTCATGACGTTCGCGACCGGGGAGGGGGCGAGCGGGACGACGCCGCCCATCGTCGACTGGCTCCCTGCATGTGCCAGCTGCGCAAAGAGCCGTCCGCCGACGTGGTGCACCTCGGAGACGAGGCCGGCGAGACCGGGCAGGTGGGTGTCGGAGCTGATGCCGGTCTGCAGCTTGCCGTACCGCCCGCGGTCCTCGACGTACATGTGCCCGGTGAACGCGAGCCCGACGCCGCCTCGAGCGAGCGCCCGGTGGATGTCGGCCATACGTCGCGTCACCGCGCCGTCGGGGCCGGCGGTCGACTCCCCGGTCCCCGCGCGAATGATGCGGTTCGGGACGTCGAGGGACCCGATGCGTCCCGGCCGAAGGAACGGGGGGACCTGGCCGACAGCGGGTGTCGAGGCCGGGATCAAGAGCGGCGCCGGGACCGGCGCCCCATCTGGGTCCGTGATCTCGAAGAAGACGGTCCGGAGGGAGTGGACGGGAGCAGGGACGGTTCCATTTGAAATAGAAATGTTAGCCCGCGACACGACAGTGAGATGATGTGCGGACCCGACTGCGGCAGCGGGGTGAAGAACGGAAAGGGAAGAGCGGACATCGTGGAATTTTCGAACCAATTCAAGGTCGCGTCGCCGATAGAGAAGGTGTGGGACGTCCTCACCGATGTGGAACGGATTGCCCCGTGCATGCCGGGCGCGCGGCTGCAGGAAGTCGAAGGGGACGAGTTCCGCGGGCTGGTGAAGGTGAAGGTCGGACCGATCTCTGCCGAATACCAGGGCAATGCCACCTTCCTCGAGCGCGACGCTGAGGAGTACCGTGCGGTCCTGAAGGCCGATGGCCGGGAGGTTCGTGGCCAGGGCAAGGCCAGCGCGACGATCACCGCTGCGCTGAGCCCCGACGGCTCGGGCACTGCCGTCACCGTCACGACCGAGCTGACGATCACCGGGAAGGTGGCGCAGTTCGGGCGGGGAGTGCTGGCCGACGTGAGTGGGAAGCTGCTCGGTGAATTCGTCCAGTCGCTCGAGTCGACGGTCCTCGCCGCCAACGGGTCGGTCCGCGCCTCCGACGAGCATCCAGGGACCGAGGCGACGGCCCCGACGACGGACGGGGACGTCGTGTCGCCTCGGACGCTCTCGGGAGCGCAGGGGGCGTCGGACGACGACGCCGCTGCCATCGATCTCTTCCAGGTCGCCGGGCCCGCAGTGCTGAAGCGCTTGCTCCCGGCATTCGCCGGCATCCTCGTCTTGTGGATGCTGATGCGGCGGGTTCGGCGCGGCGGCGATCCCGCACGCGGGACGGTAGCCGGAGGCGTCGACTGAGATGACCGAGACTCCGCGAAAGGAGGCCGACGTGCACCGCGGCCGCTTCGACCCGACCGACCTGACCTCGATCGGCGCGCAGCTGTCCGAGGAGGAGCTGTTGGTCCAAGAGACGGTACGTTCGCTCGTGCGCGACCGTGTCCTTCCCGACATCGGCGAATGGTTCGAGCACGGGGTGCTGCCCCGCGATCTCGTTCCCGAGCTCGGGAAGATGGGCCTGTTGGGCATGCACCTCGAGGGGTACGGCTGCGCGGGGACCAACGCCGTCAGTTACGGCCTCGCCTGCCTCGAGCTCGAAGCAGGCGACAGCGGGCTGCGCTCGTTCGTCTCGGTGCAGGGCTCGTTGGCCATGTTCCCCATCTGGCGCTACGGGAGCGAGGAGCAGAAAGAGCGGTGGCTGCCCGGGATGGCGGCCGGGGAGCTGATCGGCTGCTTCGGCCTGACCGAGCCGGACGCGGGGAGCGACCCTGCTTCCATGAGGACGCACGCGCGTCGCGACGGCGGCGACTGGGTCCTCGACGGCACCAAGATGTGGATCACCAACGGGGGTATCGCCGACGTGGCCGTGGTCTGGGCAAGGACCGACGACGGCGTGCGCGGGTTCCTCGTGCCACGCGGCACCCAGGGCTTCACGACCCATGACGTCGAGCGGAAGCTGTCGCTTCGCGCCAGCGTGACGAGCGAGCTGGTCTTCGACTCGTGCCGCTTGCCTGCCGACGCGCTGCTGCCGGATGCAGCCGGGCTGCGGGCGCCCCTGTCGTGCCTCGACGAGGCCCGCTTCGGCATTGTGTGGGGAGCGATGGGGGCCGCACGGGCCTGTTTCGAAGCGGCGCTCGACTACGCGCTCGCCCGCCAGCAGTTCGGCAGGCCGATTGCCGCCTTTCAGCTCACCCAGGCCAAGCTGGCCGACATGGCGGTGGAGATGGAAAAGGGGCTCCTCCTCGCGCTCCACCTGGGGCGGCTCAAAGACGCCGGGCTGCTCGCGCCCGAGCACGTCAGCGTGGGCAAGCTGAACAACGTGCGCGAGGCGCTCGAGATCGCACGGACCGCGCGGACGATCCTCGGGGCGAACGGGATCACGCTCGAGTACCCCGTGATCCGGCACATGGCCAATCTCGAGTCCGTCTACACCTACGAGGGAACGGCCGAGGTGCATCAATTGACCATCGGTCGTGCGCTGACCGGCATCGGCGCCTTCAGCTGAGCGCCAACGGTGTCCACCTGGATCGTCCGCACCTCAGCGGGCACGGGCTTGCGCGTCGCCGTAAAGGACTTGATCGACGTCGCGGGCATGCCGACCACGGCGGGCTCGCGTGCCGTGGCGCGTAGGGCCCATCCCGCCCTCGTCGACGCCGAGTGCCTCGCAGGATTGCGCGCGGCCTCCGAGCACGGCGCGGCGAGCTTGGTCGGGAAGACCAATCTCCACGAGCTTGCGCTCGGGATCACCGGCATCAACCCGTGGTTCGGCACGCCCGTCAACCCGCAGGATCGCCGACTCGTGCCGGGGGGTTCTTCGAGTGGGTCGGCGGTGGCCGTCGCGACCGGCGAGGCGGACATCGCCTATGGCACCGACACCGGCGGCTCGGTCCGCATCCCGGCGGCGTGCTGCGGCGTGGCGGCGCTCAAGACGACCTGGGGGCGCATCTCGACGGTGGGCGTGCGCCCGCTCGCCCCGAGCCTCGACACGGTGGGACCCATGGCGCGCGACGTGGCCGGCCTCGAGGCGGGAATGGCGCTGCTGGAACCGGGGTTCGAAGAGGCGAGGGATGCCGTCCCCGGCACGATCGGGCGGCTCCGATTGCGGGCGGCGCCGTCAGTCGACGCCGCGCTCGACGCGGCGCTGGCCGCGGTCGAAGCCGAGGTGACCGACGTGACGCTCGACGGCTGGGCTGCCGCGGGCAAGGCAGCGTTGTCGCGCCTCGGTGCGGAGTCCTGGGCGGTGAACGGTGACCTCGTGGCGTCGGGGGAGTTGGGCGAGGACGTCGCAGAGCGGCTCAGGAGAGGGAGCACCGTCACCGCGGAAGAGCTCGACCGGGTGATGTCCACCGCGGCAGCCTGGGATGCCGAGCTCGACGACCTCTGGCGCCGCGTGGAGGCGCTGGCCCTCCCCACGCTCCTCGACGTGCCGCCGCCGCTCGAGCGGGCCGACGCGATGATGACCATCCGCGCGACTCTGCCCGTCAACCTGGCGGGCCTTCCCGCGCTGTCGCTCCCCGTTCCCTCTCGGCCGCTTCCGGCCTCGCTTCAACTGGTCGGGCCGAAAGGCTCGGAGGAGCGACTCGTCGCCCTGGGCAAACGAATCGAGGCGGCCGCATCCGGCTGAACCGCCGCCGGATGACCGCCAGCCTTTACTCCGGTGAGTACTGCTGCCCGGTGGCGGGGACCGTCTTCAGTTGTGGCGTCACCGTCGGTGCGCGGGAGCGGCCGATGGCAAGCAGCCCGAGGTACACCACCGCGCCGACGACGAAGCCGACGTAGAAGGCGGTTGTGCCGCCCGCCATGAAGTGGTTGGCGAAGCCGCCGAAGAACCACTTGAACGCCGGATGAGCGCTTGCGATGGTGAAGCCCGTTGTCGTGTCCGAGAACGGCATGGACACGGCGAAGCCGATGACCACTGCGGCGACGGCGCTCCACTCCTGCCAACCCGCCCGCAGATCCTTGTAGGCGCTCTCGAGGATCGCGGCATGCTGCTTCCACTGCAGGTGCTTGCTCCGCCGCGCCCAGTCGATCAGGACCACCGCCGTCCACGGGGCGATCCAGTAGCTGATGAGAAGGAGGACGTCTTCGAACTTGGTCCCCGTCGATCCGGTGTTCAGCCAGGCCGCGATTCCGAACGCGCATGCGGCACTGATCGCGGTGGCGACCGGCCGGACGATCGGGACACCCAGCGCCTGCGCCGCCATCGCGCCCGAATAGTCCGTCACGGTCATGATCGACAGCGTCCCGATGAACATCCCGATCATGGCGACGTCGCCCAGGGCACCAGCGCCCATGATCTGGTTGATACCGGCCATCGTCCCCAGTCCCTTGAGCAGCGATGACGCTGCGAAGCCGAGGATCTCGATCCAGGTCATGCCGATGACCATCGGGAAGAAGATCGCGCTGAAGGTGCGAACGGAAGAGGAGTCCCGCGGGAGGTAGCGGCTGTAGTCCGAGGGCACCACCCCCCAGGAGAGGGCGTAGCTCAGCACGATCGCGACCATGAGCACGAAGCCGCCTTCGAAGGAGCCGCCAGGAAGGTGCTGGACGATGTGAGGGCCCCGCAGGAACGTCTTCGCGGTGATGATGGCGAAGAGGACGAAAAGGAGCGGAGCCATGATCTTCTGGAAGAGATGGATGGCCTCATAGCCCATGACGCTGATGACGCCCATGCAGACGAACGTGATCGCCAGCCCGAGGTAGAAGCTCATGCCGGTCAGGACGTGCAACGCCTCTGCCGCGAAGATCGACTCGAGGGACTCGAACCCGATCTGAGTGATCCAGGTCAACGCCGCAGGGAAATGGACGGTCCGTCCGAAGCTCTCGCGCGACTGGTTGAGCTGCGGGCTGCCGGTCCGGGTCCCGATCACGCCGAGCATCGCCACGGTGATCGATCCGAGCAGGTTGCCGATCACGATCGAGATCACGCCCCATCGCCAGCCGAGCCCGATGAAGCTCGCCGTGCCGAGGACGCCAACGAACATCGTCGTCGGGTTCACCTGGGCGCTGAACCAGAGAGACATGAGACGCTTGACCGTGCCGTAGCGGTGTTCGGGAGAAACCGGACGGATGCCGCGCTGTTCGAGGGTGAGGTCGTTCGACCGCTCCGGCCCCCTCTCTGCGAGGAGTGCCTTGTTCAGCCGGTGCTGGCTGTGCGCAGCCGGTGCCTGATCCACCATGTTGCACCCCCCTGAGCAGCGGCACGCGGCAACCGGCCGCATGCGATGCGTGACCAGCCAGTCAACACGCTGGCGGGTATATCATGTGACGCGCGTGTCGAAGTGTCAAGCACGCCACTACTGCGCGATCTGGACGCCTGCGCGCTCCAGTTCCTCGAGCGTGGCGGCCGTGTCGGCCTCGGGGACGTCGGCGCACAACGACAGCAGCAGTCTCGTGCCGTAGCCCAGAGCGACGCCGCCGAGCGCGGTGGCCTTGTCGCAGAAGCTCGTTGCGATGCCGGCGACATCGACGTGGGTCGTCCCGTGGGACCGCAGCACTGCGTCCAGGCTCCGACCGGCGTGGTCGGCTCCTTCGAATCCGCTGAAGGCGGCCGCGCGCTCTCCCTTCGAGATCACGATCGAGCCTGCAGGGAGGCGGAGGTCGGGGTGGAACTCTGCGCCGCCAGTCCCTGCTCTGCAGTGAACGGGCCACGTCTCGGCATAGTCGGGGTCCTCCCCTTCGGGCGCGAAGTGGGTTCCCGGCTCGACGTGCCAGTCTCGGGTCGCGACGACGAGGTGGTACTCGCTGCGGTAGTACTCCACGTGATCGCTGATCGCCCGCGCCACCTTGCTGCCTCCGGGCACCCCGAGGGAACCGCCTTCGCAGAAGTCGTTCTGGACGTCGACGACGATCAGTGCACGGCGCAGTGTGGTCATGGTTCCTCCTTCAAGTTCGGGTGTTGGTTGGGTCGGCCGGAGGTGAGAGCTGGATCCTGCGGATGTTCTCGGCGACCACTTCTCCCCGTCGCAGCACGAGGCGCGGCGGCTCCATCCGGCGGAGTGCCTCCGTAGCCGTGGGCGCGTCGTACACGACGAGATCGGCCACGCAACCTCTTTCCAGGCCGTAGCCGGAGATCCGCATCGCCCGTGCGGCATTGCCGGTGACCATCGAGAGCGCAAAGTCTACGTCGGCGGGGGCAACCAGCTGTGCGACGTGGCACATGTACTGCGCCACCTCCAGCTGATCGTTCCGTCCGAAGGGGTAGTACGGGTCGTAGACGTCGTCCTGCGCGGCGGCGAGGTTGACCCCGGCCTCGCGTAGCTCTCGCAGACGAGTGGTGCCGCGCCTGATCCGTCCCCGGTCAGACCTGCCACCGAACACCAGGCTGATGTGCGAGTTGCTGACGATCGTCATCTGCGCCTTCGCCACGAGATCGACGACCCTGGCTGCGTGGGAGTCGTCGTAAGCGGAGAGCGCACCGCAGTGGCTGGCGGCGACCCGGCCGTGGAGACCCCGCCGGTCGGTCTGCACTGCGAGGTGCTCCAGGCTCCGGCTCGTCGGGTCGTCCGTGTCGTCGGCGAGCATGTGCACGTCGGCGTCGTGGCGCTCCGCGAGGTCGAGGCAGAAGTCGACGTGGCGCCGTGCGTCCTCGTCCGAGTGCTCGAACCACGGCATGCCACCGACGACGTCGGCGCCGATCGCCATCGCCTCTTCCATCAGCTCGGCCGTGCCCGGGGAGCGGAGAAGACCCTCTTGGGGGAACGCGACGACTTCGATCGTCACGCGATCTCGCCATCGTTCTCGGAGCGCACAGAGCCCCTCCACCGGACGCGTCCCTCCGATCGGGTCGACGTCGGCGAAGGCACGGATGGTCGTCGTACCGTGCAAGAGCGCCTCGGTGACCGCCCGGCTCGCCCGTTCCACGATGCCGTCCACGGTGTACGAGCGCTTGAGGTGCCAGGTCTCGCGGACCGAGTCGTCCAACCTGGGAGCGGCGGACGGCGAGGCGTCGTCCCGCGTGAAGCACTTGTCGAGGTGGACGTGGATGTTGACGAAGGCGGGGAGGACAAGCCCCCCGCCCCCCTCGAGCACGTCGGCCGATCTGGCGTCGAGCGACGGCGCCACCTCGGACACGGCGCCCTCGTCGATGCGGACGTCGACGGCCCCCCTGTCAACACCGATCGGATGGACGTTGCGGAGGACGACCGTCACGGGTCAGTCCGCAGCCGAGCGAACGCGAGACTGTGGCGCCTCCGCGGCGCGATCCGCGGGCTCGAGGTCGTGGCGACCGTTCGACCCGGTTCCGCCGTCTTCGGGAGCGCGCTCGACGCGCACCTCTCCCCCGAACGCCGCGACGACGTCCATGATCGGCTTGCGCTGCGCGCCGTCCACTGGGATGTGGGCACCGTTCACGTAGCTCGCGAGGGGGGAGGCGAGGAAGGTGACCACGCTTGCCACCTCCTCGGGCCGGCAGATCCGCCGGAGAGGCAGGCTCGCCAACGCCAGCTCGTGCGCGCGCTCCTGGCTGACCTCCATGTCTCTAGCGAAGGCTTTCTCCAGGCCGTCCCAGCGGTCCGTCGCGACCGGTCCGGGGTTCACCGTATTGACGCGGATGCCGAGGGGACCGTACTGCTCGGCGATCGATGAGGCGAAGTTGATGTCCGCGGCATTGGCCGCGCCGGCGGTCAGCTCCCAGTAGCTGGGCTTGAGGCCGTCGTTGCCGACGACGAGCACGATCGAGCCGGATCCCTGCGCCAGCATGTGCGGGATCACGTGGCGGACGGTACGGACGTAGCCGAGGAATTTGAGACGCATGCTGCCGAGCCAGTCCTCCTCGGAGAGCTCGGTGAGGAGCCCCCCGGGCGACGAGCCGGCGCAGGTGACGAGCACGTCGATGCCACCGAGAGCCTCGACGGTGCGGTCGACGACCGCCTTCGCCTCGCTCTCGATGCTCATGTCGCCGGGAGCAGCCACGATGCGCCGGCCCGACTCCTTGCCGAGCGCATCGGCCGTCTCGGCGAGCCGCTGGCCATCGCGCGCGTTGACCGTGACGTCGCAGCCTTCGAGTGCGAGCATGCGAGCGGTTGCGAGCCCGATGCCCTTGCTGGCGCCGGTGACGAGCGCCCTTCGGGCCGAGAGTTGGAGGTCCATGGAGGTTGTCCTTTCTGTCGAGTCTGTCGAGTCCTCTGCGGTCCGTGCGCTCAGCCGTCGCCGGGCTCGCGATGGGCGAGCTCTGCGAGGGCGCTGCGCACGACCTTGCCCATGTGGTTCCTCGGGAGATCGTCCACGATGACGAACTGCTTCGGACGCTTGTAGGGAGCGAGGGACTGGCGGCACAGCTCGTCGAGCTCGGCGCTGGCCGGCGGCGTGTGTCCCTTGGGCACGACGAAGGCGACCACGGCTTCCCCCCAGCGCGTCGACTGCACCCCCCCCACCGCGACCGCCGCGACCGCGCTGTGCTGTTCGAGGACGAGCTCGACCTCCCGGGGATAGACGTTCATCCCGCCCGAGATGATGACGTCCTTCGCCCGCCCCGTGATCGACATCGACCCGTCGTCGGGATCGACCCGGCCGATGTCCCCGGTGCGCAGCCAGCCGTCGTCTGAGAAAGCGCCGTCCCCGCCCTGGCCGAGATAGCCGGAGAAGACCTGGGGACCCCGTAGCCAGATCTCCCCGTCCTCTCCTGGTGCGGCCAGCTCCCCGTCTGCGTCCACGACGATGGCCTCGACTCCTGGCAGGGCGTAGCCGATCGCACCGGGCTTGCGTCTGCCGGCGTAGAGGTTGGACACGTCGAGTCCGCTCTCGGTCATGCCGTAGCGTTCGACCGGCGCGATGCCGGTCATCTCCGCGACGGCATCGAAGAGCGACAGTGGGAGCGGGGCGGAGCCTGAGACGGCGAGGCGCAGCGACGCGAACCGCTCCCGCCGGGGCTCCGCCTCGACGAGGCGTTGGTAGATGGCGGGCACGGCGAGCAGCACCGAGGCGCGCTCGGACTCGAGCGTCGCCGTGAGCGCGTCCGGGTCGAAGCGGCTCCGGATCACGGTCCTGCCGCCGCCCAGCGCGAGGGTGTGCAGCGCCCCCAGGCCGTGCTGATGGAAGAGGGGCAACGAGTGGACGACAACGTCGTCGGGCGTCCAGCGCCACGCGGTCATCACTGCCCGGATGCTCGACAGGAGGTTGCCGTGCGACAGCGGCACACCCTTCGGCTCACCGGTCGATCCGGACGTCCACGCGAGGACGGCCTCGTCTCCCGTGGAGGGTTGCGGTCGGCCCTGGGGGCCTCGGGGAGACGGTGCGCCGGCACCGGCGAACGTGACCAGGACGCTTGTCTTCGAGAGGGTCGCCGTGGCGGCAGGGAGGACATGCTCGTGCAGAGTCTCGAGGACCGGGGGTGAGACGATCCCGGAGACCGGCGCGCCGACGTCGAGGAGACGTCCGAGCTCCGTGGCGGTCAGAGAGGGATTGGCAAGCAGCGCTGCGCAGCCTGCCAGATGGACGCCGAAGTAGGCCACCGCGAACTCGACGGACGACGGGAGTGCAAGGAGCACCCTCGAACCCTGATGCGCACCCGAGCCGACCAGGCGTGCGGCGACCGCCTCGGAGCCGCTGCGCAGCTCCGCACCGGTGGCGCGGCGCCCGTCGATGTCGCCGAGCGGCTCGCCAGCGCGCGCACGGAAGGTCCGGTCCGCGACCGACGCGAGGTTGCCGCTCTGCAGCATCCGGCGGAGTGCGACCGCAGAACGGAGCCCGTCTTCGCGCTCCGCGTCCATGTGCAGCCACCATGACGCAACCGAAGGGCCGTGCAGGTCGGACCCAGAGGGAGGGCGCACCGAGTCGTCGCCTCTCAGCGAGCGGGGATCGCGCGGGTCACCCGCTGCGGGCGGACGCGGAGCTCGACGGGTCCTCGACGATCTCGACCAGAATGGACCCGGTCACTTCGGGGTCGAGGAAGGCGATCGTCGTGTCGCCGGCACCGGGTCGGGGCGCAGGTTCGAGCATGCGGACCCCCCGTTGGCGGAGCTCGCCGAGCGCCTCGTCGATGTCCGCCACCTCGAACGCGACATGCTGGATCGATGGTCCAGTGCG
>JAJZMN010000212.1 GCA_021850345.1 Actinomycetes bacterium
CGGACCGGCCAAGGGTCCGGGCGAGCGCGCAGCTTGCCCAGCGCACCGCCAAGCCCTTGGCGATGCCACCGAGGTCGACGCCGGCGGCGCCGACACGCACCGCGTGCACGAGGCGTACGAAGCGCGGGTGCCAGCGCCCGCGCGCCACCACAGGGCCCTCGGCGCCGGGGGCTGGGTCCTCGGTGCTGCCCGGGCCGTGCCTCGGTGGCCACCGGTCGTAGCCGAGCGCGACGAGGTCGGCAAGCACCCGTGGGTCGAACACTCCATTCGTCCAGCGGTAGGCGCTCCACGCCTCGTCGATCGCCGCGTAGCAGTACCGCCCGACATGGTGCCATCGGTGCGGCGCTCGGTTCACCAGCGAGAGGTCGCTCGCCTGGTCGAAACGCGAGCACTGCGCCTCGACGTCGCGGAAGACCTCGAGCGCCGCGTCGCACGCTGGTGCCGCGCGGTCGCCTGCCGGCAAGTCGCCGCCGATCACCACGCGCACCGGCGATGCCATGGCGACCGTCGCCACCTCGGTCACCGCCGCAGCACGCTCAGATGCCGCTGGCACCGGTGGTCGCATGGACGGCGGGGGGGGCGCTGATCGCAGGAAGCGAGATCGGTGGAAGAGCCGGGGCGAGCGGGGGCGCGCCAGCAGACGACGCATCCCCCGCACCAGCCGGCCCCGTACCGGCCGGCCCCGCACCGGCCGGTGCGGCGCTGGCCGAGAACGCACTCGCCGCGCCCTGCCCCAACCCCGCAATGGCCTGCTGGTCGGCACGCAGCGCCTGAGCCAGCTGGCGAAGGAACACCCGCTCCGACGATGCCTCGGGCACCGTCGCGACGGTGTGCGCGTGCGTGGCCGTCGGCGCGACGGGCGTCGTGGCGCGCGCCCACGCGCTCAGCAGTCCGGTGCTCGCGATCACCCCGGAGGCGACGGCGGCGGGGAGCAACGCGTGACGACGGAAGCGCCCGCGGCTGGCTCGCCGAGCGGCGTCCGCAGCGAGCCGCGCGATGCGCGCGCGCTCGGCCACGAGCTCGGGGGGCAATGGCGGCGCGGATGACGAGTCGGCGGGTCGCGCCCGGTGCTCAGTGATCGCCACTGCCGTTCCCACCGCCGTCGCCCCCACCGCCGTCGCCCCCACCGCCGGTGCCCCCGCTCGCCCCGGTCGTCGCGTGGACGGGGGGAGGGCTCGCGGAGGCTGCGGCGAGCGCAGCAGCTTCTTGTCGGAGCTGGGACTGCTCGGCGGAGAGCTGCTGGGACTCGCCGACCAGCTGGGACTGCTCGGCGGAGAGCTGCTGGGACTGCGCGTCGAGCGACGCTTGCTCGGAGGCGAGTTGGCCGGCCTTCTGCTTCGCCAGCTGTGTCAGCTGGGCGCGCGCGGCGACTATGGCGCGCTGGAGGGCGGCCGATTCGGTGGCGAGCTGGTGGACCTGCGCGGCCACCTGCGTCGAGGCCATCCTCGACACCGTGGTCACGCCTGGCGCGCTCCCGGGCACCGTCGCCGGCGCGGGGACCGACACCAGCGCCGTGCCCGCGCCCGCCAGTACGCCGGCAGCGCCAAGTGCCGTCACCCATCGGGTCGACATCCCCATCGCCTTCCCCTCCGCCGTTCCTGAGGTCCCTCAGCCAGGATGCGCGCGGCCCGTGACGGCAAGATGAGTATCGGATGAGGATCTCTTCATCTTGAGGCCGCATGCGACACGCCGTATGGGCGGTAGACGTCGACGTCGCAACAGCCGGCCGATCGCCCTCGGGATCTCCTGGGCGAAGGCCGTGGCCAGCTGCACGCCGAGCGCTTCTCGCTCGGCGGGAGCGATCCCCTCGCTGCGGTCGGGTCGCGCAGGATCGCCATCGCCGCGGGCATAGACGGGAATAGAGAGGGACGCCCGAGCGTCGAATGAGGCAGACGGCACTCACAGTGCCGTGGAACAGGAAGGCAGAGAACCAAGCCGCAGAGCCAAGCAAAGGAGGTGGGATCATGTTGATGCGGTTCGATCCGTTCCGCGACCTGGACCGCCTCACCAAGCAGCTGTGGGGCGGCGCGGCAATCGCGATGCCGATGGACGCCTACCGATCCGGCGACGAGGTGGTGGCGACCTTCGACCTGCCGGGCGTGGACCCCGAGTCGATCGAGCTCACGGTCGACGGGAACGTCTTGACCGTCGCGGCCGAGCGCCGATTCGACCCTGGCGAGGGTGTCGAGGTCCTGGTCGCCGAGCGACCGCACGGCCGATCCACGCGCCAGCTCCATCTGGGCGACAGCCTCGACACCGAGCAGGTCGAGGCTCGCTACGACGACGGCGTGCTGACCGTGCGGGTGCCCGTCGCCGCCCATGCCAAGGCGCGCCGGGTGGCCATTTCGACCGGCGGCCGCCAAGGGGAGATCACGGCCGGCGCGGCCGCCTGAGTGGAGGGTGGGTCGGCCGACCGGCCGACCCACCCCCGGGGTGAACCGAGAGGTGGACGATGACCCAACCGGTGATCAGCGACGACAACCAGGTCCGTCCTTGGACACGGCCGGCGTCGGTTCCGCCAAACGTGTGGGTGGAGCTCGACCGGCTGCGTGACGACCTGCGTCGGCTGTTGGGCAGGATCGGGTTGCCCGAGACCGCCGTGCCCGCCCTGGGCACGATGCCGGCTGCCGACGTAGAGGAGACCGACGACGCCTTCGTGGTCGAAGTCGAACTGCCCGGCGTACGCAAGGACGACGTCGTCGTCTCCCTCGATGCCAGGCGTCTCACCGTCGACGCCGAGCGACGTGAGCGCCGGCGAACCGGGGTGCTGCACCGAAGGACGAGGGCGGTCGGGCATCTGCACTACGAGGTGGTGGTGCCCGGTGAGGTGGACGAGCAGGGGGTGACCGCCACGCTCGACGACGGCGTGCTCACCGTCCGCCTCGGCAAGCTGGCGCCCCTGCGCGCCCGGCGCATCCCGGTCAGCTGAAGGAGCGAGCGAGCAAAAGGGGGTGATCACGACACGGTGAACGCCGACAAGAGGTGATCCTCCGGCCTGCCAGCCGTGGCGCCATGCCAGGACGCGGTCTCACGCGAAGGCCGCGACCACGACCTCGGGGCGACCACCCGCAGCCAGCGGCCGGCAGGCCGGCCGGGACCCTCCTCACGCGACGAGCCGGCGCGTGGGGTCAGACAACGAAGCGGCTCTACATGACAAGCGAGACGACAGACGCGCCCACCGGGCGCGTCGACCGCAGTGTCGATGACGAAGAGGAGGTGGTGACATGGCGGTCGGCATCCTTATCCTTCGCCTGGTCCTCGGCTGCACGATCGCGGCCCACGGCGTCCAGAAGCTGTTCGGCTGGTTCGGCGGCCACGGCCTCGAGAAGACGGGAAAGTTCTTCGACTCCCTCGGCCTTCGCCCCGGCAAGCTGCACGCCCTCGTGGCTGGGCTCTCGGAGGCGGCGGGCGGTGTGCTCGTCGCCGCGGGACTGCTCACGCCCCTCGGCATCGCAGCCATCGTGGGCGTGATGGTGGCGGCGATCGCGATCGTTCACCTGCGCCACGGGTTCTTCGCCGCATCCGGCGGCATCGAGTACCCGTTCTTGCTGGCCCTTGCGGCAGTGGCTATCGGCTACACCGGAGCGGGGACCTACTCGCTCGACCACCTGATCGGCTGGACGCTTTCGGGCGCCGCCTGGGGTTCGGGGGCCCTCGGACTTGGCCTGCTCGCCGCCGTGACGGTGGTGCTCAGCCGGTGGGCCGTTGCCCGCAGCGCCGCCGGAGGCGCGGTGGTGGGCATGGGCCGGCACCGCTCCCGCCGACTTGCAGCCTGACGAGCCAGCTGAGGAGCCATCGCTGTGGAGTGTCGGGGCGGCTCGGTGCCGCCCCGACACGCGCGGCCAGGGCGACAGGAGCTGCGCCTGGCAGCGCGCCCACGCCTCGGTGCAGCGCGCCCACGCCTCGGTGCAGCGCGAAGACACGAGAGGCGCTCCGATGAGGCGCGCCGCAGGGACCGGCGCACGAGGCGCGGGGGCCGAACGCCCTCAGCGCGGGATTGGATCCTCGAGGGCGGTCTCGAACACGTGCGTCACGTGCGCCAAGCCGTGCTCCGTCCGTAGGTGGTCCTCGAGCTCAGGTTGGTCGAGGAAGCGCAACTCGCAACGGGGGCATTGGCGTGCCGGTCCCACCATCGTGGTCACCTCCTGCTCGATTCGCTCGTACTGCCAGTGTTCCATGGCACCGTGGACGTTCGACTCGGACAACGACGTGATCGGCGCCGGTATTTCTGGCAAGGCGACCAGCCCTCTGGCGCGACGTCTGTGGCTCCCGAACGCCTTGAAGTCGGCGGCCACGGACACGAACCCGCCGTCCATGTCCGCCCTGAGCCGCCGACTACCGCGCGGCCCCCATGGTGCTGATCGCCGACTGGGTGATGGCGAACGGGCCGACAGTCACCGCGGTGGCGTCGGCTGTGGAGCCATGGACGCGGGTACATGTCGACAATGTGGGAGTCGGTGGGGTGATGACGGCGCTCGGAGCGTCCGTGCGCGGGGCGGCACGATAGCGTCGCTGCAGGCGCGACGCGAGGAGGATCCGCATCATGGAGACCTGGGATGCCATTCGGTCTCGGCGCAACGTGCGGAGCTACACCGACCACCCGATGGCGCGTGCGGACCTCGAGCGGATCCTCGAAGCGGGGCGGCGCTCGCCGTCGTCGACCAACTGGCAGCCGTGGCACTTCGTCGTGGTGACCGACCGCCAGCAGCTCATCGACCTCTCCGAGACCTGGAGGGGCGCTGGGCACGTGGCCGTATCGGCGGCGACGGTGGCGCTGATCGGCGAGCGACCCTCGGACGAGCGACGGCGCGACTCGCTGCAGTACGACCTGGGACAGGCGAGCGCGTTCATGATGCTCGCTGCAGCCGATCTCGGGATCGGCTCGGGACACGCGGCGGTGGGTGACCAAGCGATCGCGCAGCGCGTGCTGGGCTTCCCCGACGAGTACGTGTGCTGCTACCTGCTGGCGTTCGGCTACCCCGACGACCGCCCCCTCGCGCCGCTGCGCAGTCCGGATCGCAGACCGTTCGACGACGTCGTCCACTGGGGCCGCTGGTAGCGACCGGCACTGCGCCCGCAGGCGCCGGCATCGCCCCGACCACCGCCCCGGCGCGCACGAAGGGCCGGCAAGCCGCCCGGCCGGCGACGTGGTGACGGGTAGCCGAATACGACTTCTTCGGGTGCCTAATATTTTGGCTGCTTGGCACCGCGCACGTCCCGAAGGACCGGGCGCGTCCTCGACGCTGCAGGCCGCCCTGGCCGGCGTGGGGATCTTCGTGGGCAGCTACGACCTCGGCGCGATCGGCGACGGAGCGGTGCCGAGACGTTGTCACTTCCCGCTCGCAGGGTGCGCGCCGGCGGGGCTGGTGTGGACGGTGACGGCGCGGAGCCAGGGCACCCGCTCCAAGAGGTGCGCTTCGGCGTGGTGGGCGAGCTCATGGGCTTGGGTCACGGTGAGGTCCGGCGCGACGGTGGCATCGACCTCCGCTCGCAGGGTGTGCCCGATCCAGCGGATGTGCAGCGCTCGAACGTCGATGATGCCCGTCACGCCGAGCACGGCAGCGGTGGCTCGGTCGACGAGCGCAGGGTCGACGGCATCGAGGAGGCGGGCGCCGACTTGGCGGACCGCAGCGCGCAGCACCCCGAACAGGACCACGGTGATGAGCAGTCCGACGATCGGATCTGCGTCCGGGAAGCCAAGGGCCACGCCGCCGGTGCCAAGGAGCACGGCCAGGCTCGTGACGCCGTCGCTGCGGGCGTGGAGCCCGTCTGCGACCAAGGTGGCGCTGCCGATCCGACGGCCGGTCCCAATGCGGTAGCGGGCGACCACCTCGTTGCCGACGAACCCGACGACCGCGGCCAGCGCCACGGCCCACAGGTCGCGCACCTGCTCGGGGTGGAGAAGGCGGTCGATCCCCTCGAAGGCGGCCAGCGCCGAGGAGAGGGCGATCATGGCGATGACGAAGAGGCCGGCGAGGTCCTCGGCCCGGCCGTAGCCGTAGGTGTAGCGCTTGGTCGGCGTCCGCTTCGCCAGTCCGAACGCGATGAGCAGCGGCACCGCGCTGAGGGCGTCGGCCACGTTGTGCAGCCCGTCGCCCAGCAGGGCGACAGATCCCGAGAAGGCGACGACGGCGAGCTGGACGGCGGCAGTCACCCCGAGGATGCCGAGGCTCCGGACGAGCACCCGGCGACCCTCCGCGGCGCGCTCGAGGGACGGGTCCGCATGCTCGGCGGCGTCGTGGGAGTGCACACCGAGCACCTCGCGGATGCCGTGGGCGAGGCGAGCGAGCGGGGGCGCCCGGCGCTCCTCGTACCGGCCGCCGCCTGCATCGTTGGGGCCGGACGGACGGTCGTGGTCACGGTCGCCGTCGTGTCGGTGGTCGGTGTGCATGGCGCCTCCGGCCCGACCCTAGCGTGGCGGTGCTCATATCTGCGCAGGTGCGAATACATCGCAATTGGGATAGATTCGCGGGCGTGAAGAGCGCCAGAGCACCCAAGGACGCGACTGCGCACCCAGACTCCCCGAGCGACGCGCAGGTCGAGGCCGCGGTCGTGTCCTTCACCCTTCTGGCCGAGCCCACCCGTGTCCGGATGCTCTGGGCGCTGCGGGACCGCCAGCTCGACGTGGCGTCGCTGGCCGCGGTGGCGGGATGCCGGCCCACCGTCGCCAGCCAGCACCTTTCCAAGCTCCGCCTCGCCGGTCTGGTCGACGCGCGAAGGGAGGGCCGGCGGATGCTCTATCGGCTCCGTGGGGGCCACGTCCGCTCCCTCCTGACCGAGGCGCTGTTCCAGGCGGATCACCAGGTGTCGGGCCACCCTGTCCACGAGTAGCGAGCGTCCTGACACGACTCGGGCGCACGGTCGACCGCTGCACCGCCGCGCACTCGACGTCGGCCAGCGCCAGCTGCGCGGCAACGTGCCGCAGATGTTCGTCCATGCGCTCCTGCTCGAGTCCGTGGCGCGTCTCGGGCCGTTCTCCGGCCCTTCTTGACGCAGAGCCTGCGCGCCGGGCGCCGGGGAGGCAGGCGCCTCGCAGGGCGACGGTCAACCAGCTGCAGGTGCTGGGTTCGGGCCGCCGCCGAGCGCGCCAGCAAGTACGGAGAACCGCACCCGCTCTTGCTCCAAGCGGAGCGAGGGTCCGTAGGTTCCTTCGACGAGGTCGCGATACAGCGCCAGCTCGTCCGCAGAGAGGTGGGTCATCGCCCGAGTCGCCGGACTGGGCTCGCGCACCCAGTGGCGAGAGTGGGCGAGGAACGTGCCACGGTCCATGAGCATGGACCGCACGTTCGGGAGGTGGCTGCGGAGCCGGTTCAAGATGTCGAACCCGTGGGTGTCGATGTCGCCCCAGTAGACGATGTCCTTGCTCGCCAACCACGGCAGCGCGACGACGCCCCCGAGAGCGAAGCCCGATCCGAAGACCACAATGGCGCCCACGACGGGTGGGAACGCCAGATAGGTCACTTCGTTCTCCACGACGAACACCGTGGGCGCGCCAGGGTCGCGTCGGGCGAGCTCGTCGCTGCGCACGGACATCTCGCTGAAGCCCCAGCTCCCCGCCTCGATGCCCGGATCGAGCACCCGCAAGCGGGTGTAGGCGGGTTTGTCGAGAAAGCCGAACCGGCGCGCGAACGTCACCGCCCGTCCGCGCGTGTCGACGGGCTCGACTGCCAGCACCACGCGCAAGAGCTGATCGAGCAGCTTTTGGTGCTGCTCGACGAACTTGGTGTCGACGCCCTCGACGTCGATGTGACGCAGGTATATCCGCGACGTGTCGTGCGCTGCGATCCAGCGCACCGTCTCGAGCAGCTCGTCCCAGACGCCGGCGTGGCGCAGCGCCGTCACCGGATGCGACGCGACCCAGTTGGCGAGGGATGGAACCGAAGAGCGGGTCGTCGCGAGGAGCGAGTCGAGCGACTTGACCTCCGCATCGGTCCCCAGGATCCGACAGAGCTGGGAGAACGAATCGACGGCTGCGCGAGCCGGAATCCGGTTGGTTCCCACATGACGACTCTGGACGTCTTTGTACGTGAGGGTGAACCCGGCGGCGTCGCGCTCGAACCTGGTGACCCACGCCCGGCAGGCGTCGAGCCGTTCGAGCAGATCGGTGGCCGTCGGCCCTTTGATCGCAAGCGTGACGGGCTGCCACTGCTGCCCGGTGGCGTACGCCTCGAGATACGACCCGGCCTCCCACCTGCGGCGCAGCACGGCGACCAGCTGCTCCGCGCGGGTCCACGGCGGTTCGGCGCCGCTCGGCGTGCGTCTCACGCTGCCGGCCCGTCAGGTCCTCTCGCCGCCACCAGGCGGGGCCCCGCCGCCGGGTCGTCTACGCCACCGAGGAGCCGGCGGAACTCGGTGATGGCGAGGGACTGCAGGCGGGAGTAGTTGCCGTTCGGATTGTCGACGAAGCCGACCGCGGCGACATGCGGCTCGATCACATGGATCTTCTGCAGGGGCGTGACGATCAGCAGCTGCAGGCCGAGGCGGGTGAACAAGCTGAGGGCGTAACGGGTGGACGCTTCCGAACCGCGGCTGAACGCCTCGTCGATGACCACGAAGCGGAAGGCCTTCGAGCGGGCCGCGCCCCAGTCCAGCTTGAATTGGTAGGCGAGCGAGGCCGCCAGGATGGTGTAGGCGAGCTTCTCCTTCTGGCCGCCCGATTTCCCACCCGAGTCGCTGTAGTGCTCGTGCTCGACGTCGCCGTCGCGCCAGCGCTCCGACGCGGAGAAGACGAACCACTGGCGCACATCGGTCACCCTCCGGGTCCACGCCCGGTCGATCTCGGTGAAACCCTCCCGTCCCTTGAACCGGTCGATGAGCGCCTTCACCTGGAGGAACTTCTGCTCGGAGTACTGGTCGCTGCGGTCGGCACTGACGATGCCGTCGGTGCAGGCCCGCAGGTCTGCCCTGAACTGGCGGACGTCGGTATTGGGGCTCGTCCCGGCGATCAGCCGGATGTAGCGCCCGTCGTTGTAGTCGATGTCTTCGAGCGACCGGTTGATGGTCTCGAGGCGGTCCTTGATGTCCCGCTCCTGGGCGTGGAGCCTTGCCGCGAACCCGGCGATGTCGCGGATCGTGTTCTGGTTCAAGTAGTCCTTGAACTCGGCCTCGAAGCGGGGAAGATCGTCGTCGCACACTCTGCGGTGCAGCTCGCGGTAGTCGGCGCCAGACTCCACGGCGTCGTCCATCTCTGCGGTTTCCTGCGGATAGCGGTGGCGGAACTCCCCCATCTTCTGGATGATGCGTCGTGCGAGCTTGTGCCCGGTGTCCTCCAACTTCTGGCACTCGGCAGTGAGGAGCTCGGAGACGGCCTGCTCGGCTCGAGCCAGCGCGGCGGCGTCCTCCATTGGACCCGGCACGGTGGAGCGGATGATCGCGTCGACGGCCGCTCGGTCCTCGTCGCTCGCGCCAGCGCCTGGGGCGCGGGCGAGCACTGTCACCGCACGGCGCAGCTCGGCTTCTGCGGCGTCGCGCCGGTGGCCGATCGAGCCTTTGCGCCGCTCGAGCGCGCCGAGACGACCCTCGCTCGCTGCGATGGCCTCCTTGGTCCGGTCGAGCTCGGCGTTCAACGCGGACAGCCGGTCCGAGGTCGACAGGATCCGCTGCCTCTCCGCCTCGAGCGCGGCGATCTCGTTCACGAGCCCCTCCCAGTCGAGCTCGCCCCACGACGAATAGCCGTCGAGACGCGCGAGGGAGACCAGGCTCGCTGCCACTGCGTCCGCCTCCTGCTTGCGCTGGCGGATCTCGGCGTCGTGAGCCGAGATCCGCCGTTGGATCGCCGTGGCGTGGTCGATCAGCGCCTGGATCTTCGCCTCGTTGCTCCAGCCGAGCACGTACTCCCGCCGGTCGTCGATGCGGCGGCGGTCGTCCTTTTCGTGGCGCTCTCGGTCCTTGATCTGCCCGGTCCGGGTGACCGCCTTGGCGCTGGAGCGGAACTCGGCCATGGTGTCCACGCAGGCGTGGGTGGCCCTTCTAGCCAACTCGGTCTCGAGCCACGCGCGCAGCGGGGTGTCGGGCTTGATCTCGACTTGGTCGACCAGCAGTGGCAGCCCCTCGGCGCGCTCGGGGCGCGGCACGGCGGGCAAGGCAGCGGGCACCCGGTAGTAGACGAGGCGCGCCGCCAGGTGGTTGTCGTTGATCCAGGCCGCGACCTGCTCGTAGAAGGCCGACGGCACGAGCATGGAGAGCGCGAAGCTGTGGAGCACCCGCTCCGCCGCGCCCTCCCACTCTGGCGCGTCGGGGCGGACCTGGATGAGCTCGCCGGCGAAGGGCAGATCGCCGGCGTCCAGCCCGAGAGCCGCGCACAGTCTGGCCCGCAGCTCCAAGCTGGTCCGGGGAAGGTTGGTGCGTCGGGATCGCAGGCTGTGCAGCTCGTCGTGGACGGCTCGTGCCTCGTCCTGGATCTTTTGGAGGGCGACCGAGGCGTCGGTCAGGCGGTTCTGGGACTCGGCCTGCGCGGTCCGCAGCTGCACGTCACGGGCACCGACCTTCGTCTTGGCCGCGGCGAACTGCGACTCGCTCGCCACCGGTTCGAGCCCGGCGCCGACGAGCAGCTCGTTGAACTTGTCCTGTCGCTGCCTGCGACGGGGCTGCTCACGGGTGAGCTCGCCGATCTCTTCGGCGATGTCCTCCAGACGGTTGCCACCCTGGCCGGCGATCTCGATCTTCAGGCGTGCGGCCCCCTCGCGCAGCGCGGCCAGCTCCTCTGCCACGATCCCGAGCGAGGTCTCGACCTCTTGGGCCTCTGCCTCGAGCGCGCTGATCTGGGCCTCGAAGATGCCGCGGGCGCGCTCGGCGAAGAGATACGGCAGCGCTCGCTGCCTGGCGCGCACGGTCGCCGCTGCCGCCGTGGCCTGATCGTGCGCGTCCAGATCGGCAACGAGGGGCGAGAGCAGCTCGAGCTGGTGGCGCGCCCGGACGACGGCGTCGTGGGCCCGGGTGAGGTTCTCGAAGTGGTCGACCAGCGTGGCGATGTGGGCCTTGGTGTCGAACGGCTCGAGCATGTGGCTGCGCACGAACTCGGTGAGGTCGTCCACCGCCTTCATCGACACCGTCTGATGGAACAGCTCCATGGCCTGTTCCGATTCGATCCCGAGCCGCCGCCGGAACTCGCGCCCGTACTCGGCGAACGTGTCGCTCACCTTGGCGCCGGCCGCTCGCAGACGGCGCTTCAAGGAGAGCAGCTCGGTGCCGAAGTCGAAGAAGTCGGCTCGGATGCTCATCTCCCGGTCGGCAACCACGAAGAAGCGGTCGGGCTGGCCGGGCTGGCCGGGCTCGCGTGGGCGGAACACCTGTGCCAGCGTGACCGTCGTGCCGAAGTCCAGATTGGCGAATATCCCGAGGATCACCGAGAAGGAGCGGGCGTCGCGCAGCCCAACCGGGCGCGAGGTGCCGGTCGTCTCGTTTCGTTCGGACTTGAAGTGCCCTTCCACATACGACCGCAGGTCCCGCTCGCGCGTGTCCGCGCCGGCGGCCCGGTTGTAGGAGATCTTGTGGGACGCCAGCAGCAGAGTGGTGATCGCGTCGACCAGGGTGGACTTCCCCGAGCCGATGTCACCGGTGAGCAGCGCGTTGCGTCCGGCGAGATCGAACGACCAGACCTCGCGGTCGAAGGTCCCCCAATTGAACACCTCGAGCCGGCTGAGCCTGCTACCGGGCAGCCGATCGGGCTGGGCCGCTTCGAGCTGGGCCATCGTGAAGAGTGCCTGGGTCATCACGAACCGTCCCCCTGCTCCTCGCCATGGCCGACGAGCAGGGAGTACTCCTCGAGGCGCTGGTCGAAGTCCGACAGCCACTGGCCGTCCACGAAGGCCTTGAGGATGCGCCGGACTTCGAACACCTGCTCTTGATTTCGCAACGGGCGGAGGAACCCCATCTCGACGACCCGCCTGATGTGGCCGTCGATCGTCTCGACGATCCTGGCCTCGTTCGCCGAGTCAGGCAGGTACAGGCGCAGCATGTCGACGATCTGGTCCCGGGTGAGCACCAGCCGGGTGTCGGCGCTCGTGGCGTCGAACTCGGCCAGCCGCTTGCGCAGCAGTGCCAAGAGCATGCTCACATGGAACGACAGCGTGCGCCTGGCCACCAGGCGGGGCAGGTCGGGGTCGTCGTCGCGCGCCGCGCGGCTCTTCAGGTAGGCGTACCCCTCCGCCTCGTCGAGAACGACGGTGAGGCCGAGGACCGACACGTAGTCACCGACGTCGCGGCGCAGACGCACCAGGTCGTCCCACACCTGCTCGTGGGTGTCGCGGTACACCGGGCCCTTCATGAGGTGGATCACGGCGGACGACAGATCGCTCGGCGCGGTGCTGGTCGTCGAGGTGGTGTCGGTCATGAGCCTTCCGTGGCGCTGTCGGCCCTGCTCCTGGTGAACGTGGCGCGCGGCATGTCGACCAGGCGCTCGCCGTCGTCGACCGACCACGCGATCTGCTCGCGCTGCGCGCCGTCGAACACCACGGCGATGCCCGGCTCGTCGAGCGACAGGTAGGCGATCAGCTCCGCCAGCCCATGCTGGAGCGGAGCGGAGGCGACGACGTCACGGAGTCCCACCTGCGTGCGCGGTCCGAGACCGGCGAACACCCGGCGCGCCAGCTCCTCGCGGTCCACGTACGTCTGGGACACGAGCGCCGAGGCGTCGAAGTCCTCGGCGCCGGGACCCGCTCGCGCCGAGTCGAGCGGGACCGTGCACGGTCGCCGGTAGAGCGGGCGCTCCATCGGCAGGTGGACCGAGACACGGGCGTCGTCCATCTCCATGGTCACCGACGGGTCCTTCTCCCGGCGCAGCTGCAGCGCCTTGCCCTCGATGGTGCGCAACAGCTCGAACACCCGCCGGTTCTCCAGCCAGACCTGGTCGTCGAGGAAGCGCCGCAGCTGCTCCGAGAGCAGCCGGACCGTCGACTGGGTGCGCTCGCTGGCCTCGATCCAGTCGTAGTGGACACGGCTGAGCCGCTCGTCGTGCTCGGTGATGTCGAGCGTCCGCAACCGGTTCAGCAGATCCGTGAGCTCCTCCTGGCGCTCGTGGGACAAGAGGAAGTCGTAGAACGCCTGGAAACTGCGACCTTGGTCCGATTCGGCGATGGAGTGGCGACTGCCCAGCACGTCGTCGAGGAGGGCGCCCTTGGTCCCGGTCCAGCCGGCGATCTGCTGGCGCAGATCCCGGTCCAGCCGGCGGAAGTTCTCCTCCACCTCCCGGAAGTCGGACAGCAGCTCGCGTGCCGTCTGGGAGAACTGCTGGTACCGGTCCCTCAGGCTGGCGGAGTCGAGCACCGTGACCTCGCCTCGCTCGACCCGGGCCATCTCGGCGTCGATCTCGTCGCGCCGCCGGCGGAGCTCGGCCAGCCGCCGATCGGGGTCCTCGTCGGCGCCGAAGACCATCTGGCGCAGCAAGTCGAAGATGGTGTTCAGGCGGGACTCCGTCCCGACGAAGTCCCGGCCCTTCAGCTCCTCCACCCACAAGAGGCACTTTTCGAGGACGGGGGTGATGTCGTACCTGGGCTCGTCGGAGCCCGGCGGGTAGAACTTGCGCAGCCACCCGTGCTCCGACGTCCACTCGTCGAGGTACGCCTGCGCGGGACGCGGGAAGCGGTCGCCCCCCAAGCGCTCGTTCAGCGCGTACAGCTCGTCGTCCAGCTCGCTGATCACCTCGGATGCCGCCAGATCGCCGACGTTTCGTTGGATGAAGACGCGGCTGACGAAGCTGAGCACCAGCGCTGCATTGGACGCCCGCAGGAGACTCCACGCCGGGTGACGCTCCCGGAGCTGCTCGATGTCGTCGTAGTGCATTGCCTGGTCGGTCGCCGATCTCGCTCGGTTGCCGGCTCGGTCGCCGATCTTGCCTTCTTCGATGTTAGGACGGGGCTGTGACCACGACGGGACGAGCCTCGCGTGTGCCCGGGACGGCGCTCGGTGCGCCTTCACGGCGCGACGACGCCGACGTCCCTGCCAGCGTGCGACGCACGGCGAGATCCGCCATGTCCGCTGCGGCTGCCCCCGCCGCCCAGCCTGCGAAGTTGGTCACTTCGCAGCTGAGACGGCCGAGGTCACCGAAGAGCGACTCGATCGCCTTGTCCACCTCGTCCGCCTGGCGGGCGAGCACGGGCAGGAGCCGGTTCTCGAGCGCCGCGTCCGCCTCTGCCGTCGCCGCGGCGGACGCCGATGCGAGCCGCACCCCGATCCGACGCGCGTAGGAGACGAGGAAGGAGCGGCGATACGAGGCGCGACGCGGCCGGGCACCCGCCGACTCTGCGCGTCCGAGGGTCCGAAGCTGGTTCATCGCCTGGACGAGGAGCGAGGTGAACAACAACGCGGTCGCGTCGAGATCGACGTCGTAGCCGACCACCGTGGAGAACCCGAGGTCCGGCGAGACGACCGCGCGGCAGCGGTTCGCGTCTGCCACCACCGCGAGCAGCAGTGCCTTGGCCTGGAGATAGGGGTCATCCAGCCACACCCGGCGAGCCGCGACTCCCGGCGCGCCCGCGCCCGCGGTCCGGTCCCTTTCATCGAGCACCGCCCGGTCGATGCAGTGGCGCGTCATGAGCTCTTGGGCCTTGGCCATGCAGGACTCGGCCTCCTCGGGGAACTCACTCGACTCCGCCTTGGCCAAGAGAGAGCGGATCCTGGCCAGCTGGCGCTCGTCGTCCTCCGAGCGCGCCGAGCGCGCCGTTGCTCCGAGCATCCGCAGGTCCGCGAGCGCCGGCGCGTGCTCGAGGACGCCAAGGGCGTCGACGCCCGCCGAGACGGACGCCGACCAGCGAGCGCAGTCGGGGTCGAGGAGAACTGCACCACCGGCACCGTCGGCGAACTGGTGTCCCCGGTGCCGTGCGGCGACTGCGAGCGGGGCGGCAAGGACAGCGCACGCGGTCGCCCCGGCTTCGCGGCGGACGTACCGAACGATCTCGTCGGGCTCCCAGCCCCGCCGGAGCGCGGCTGCGCAAGCGCGCGTCAGCATGTCGGCCAGGCGGCTGGCGACCCGCTCTTGGCCTCGCGGGATG
>JAJZMN010000048.1:0-625 GCA_021850345.1 Actinomycetes bacterium
GGTCGGCTTGCCGGGCACGAGCCTCGTGGCCGGGATCGCCGGCGCATCCCACACCTGCTCGGGGAGGAGACCGCCGGGACCGGTCATGCAGGCCATCGCCTCGAGGTACGGGCGGGGGTCCTCGCCCGCGAGCAGCGCAAGGTGACCCCGCTCGCCCACGAGCAGGGGCCAGCCGCGACCGATCCCGGTGCCGTCGTACGAGCTGCCGTCGGCGTGCTCGCCGTAGCCGTCGTCGTTGTAGCGGTGGTAGACGGGGCCGCAGGGCGTCTCGACCCGGAGCAGCGCGTCGGCGACCGCGAGGGTGTCGAGGATCCGGGCGTCGCCGGCCGAGCGGAGGCCGAGACGAGCCAGATAGGCGAAGTCCATGCCGACGAGGGCGGCCGCCGGCAGGACGACGCCGGGCGTGTTGCGCACCTCGACGCGGCCCCGGAGACCACCAGCGGAGAGCTGCGGGCCGATCCGCACGTAGTAGCCGTCGAGGCCGAGACGCTGGCACAGCTCCGTCGCCTGGACGTAGGTCCACTCCTCGATCCGCTCGTTCCAGCAGTCGGCGAGGCTCCGTGCGTACGCTCCGTCCCGGGCGCCGAGCCAGTGCTGGGCGGCCACCAGCGCCGAGACCTCGACT
>JAJZMN010000048.1:635-14799 GCA_021850345.1 Actinomycetes bacterium
TCTAACGGGCTCGAGCCCGGGTTCTCCTCCCAGCGGTCCTGCGGGCTGACCGGCCCCTTCGACGCGACGAAGGCGGCGGCCCTCGCGACCATGCGGCCCGGTGCCGCCGCGTCGGGGAGCCCGAGCTCGCGGAGCTTCTCGGCCAACAGGATCGGGAAGGCCGCCTCGTCGAGCTGGGTCCCGCTCCAGTAGGGCCTGCCGTCGGGGAAGAAGTTCTGGTACCAACCGCCGTCCGGCCGCTGGGTCGCGGCCAGGTAGGCGAGCACCCGGCTCGCGTCCTGCACCTCGCCTGCGGCCAGCAGCCCGAAGGCGGCCTCGACCGCGTCGCGCGTCCAGACGAGGTGGTAGCCACCTGGGTCGTCGCGGGAGTCGCCCCAGGGGATCGAGAGGCTCGCCACGATGGCTCCGGGGAACGTGCAGTCCTCGTGGACGCGCAGGACCGTCGCCGAGATGGCGCCTTCGCGGGCGAGCTCGGGTGTCGACTGCGGGAGCTCGAGGCGCCTGCTCCACTCGAGCCAGCCCTCGCAGAACCGTTCGCGGATCGTGCCGTACCCCTCGGTGGTGCTCGACGCGGCCAGCGTCCGGGCACCCTCCGGGGTCTCGGCGAAGCCCAGGGCCAGCACGCCGCGCGCTTGGACCACCTCACCGATGAGGGCGACGTTGCCTGGGCCGGCGCGGTCGAAGGCGTAGGTCATCCTCCCGTTCGCGGCGAAGTCCTGCCAGCCGTCGGATGCACCGACGTAGCCCGCACTGGCGCGCGTGAAGCCGGCGTCTGCGAGGAGGCAGAGGCTCTGCGAACGGCCCTCGGCGTAGAGCCCGTCGGCGACCCAGGCGGTGTTGGCGACGCCGCTCTCCGACAAGCGTGGCGCGAGCAGGGGATAGAGCACCACGTCCTCCCCCTCGAGCTGGTACGACACAAGGAGCACGTCGCGCAGAGGGTCGGGCAGCACCTCGAGGGTCAGGCGGTAGCGGTCACCCTCGTGCACGATCTTTGGCAGTGGGACGTACGGCTCGGGAGTCGTCACGCCGTAGCGGCCGACGCGCTTGACCTCTGCCCAGAAGCCTTCTCCGGCGACGATGAAGCCCAGGTCGCGGAGCTGCGGCTGGCCCGTGGTGGGCCAGTAGACCTCGTTGACGACGCCCTGTCCGACCGTCGCCCAGAGGCGGGCCGGACCAAGGGCCCGCGTCACCGCGTCCTTCGCGCTCGAGGTCCACGTGGGCGGGATGCCGGGGCCGCCGAACGCCTCGCTCATGCCGGGCGCCTGCTCACGGCTGCGGCACGTCCTCGGTGACATGGCGCCCCGAGCTCGGGGCCGTCCCCTCGAGGTCCCGGGCCCGAGTGGGCTGCAAGCCGGCGCCTCCTCGAGAGCACGCCCGACGCTACCAGCGCTCGCTGCAGACGTCGGCATCCAGCGGTTTCGGCCAGCAGCAGGCGAAAGCCGACGCGCCTCGCCTCTTCTTCCCACGCGCGTTCTTCCCATGCGGGAACCGTTCACGTGGGATCCCAGCGGGTGTCAGATGCACTCCTCAGCGGGTGCATCGGTCCCTTTGAGGCCGAAGGCCGTGCAGGTTCGCCGTCCCGATGGGGCGCCTTCCCAGACGGCATTGGCTCCCGAGCGGCCGGCGCAGGCTCGGTCAGCCCATGGCCACGAAGACCGGCACGACGCTCTCTTCGAGCGACGTGCCTCCATGCACGTAGCGGCCCTCGGGGCCGAGCCCCCATGACGGGTTCTCCCGGAAGCCGTGGTCCGCCACGACGACGAGCGGGACCTGGTCGGGGAGGAAGGAGAGAGACGGGACGACGCGGCGCTCGAGCCCCGAGAGCACGTCCGAGAGCAGGCCTGCGAGCTCTGAGGAGGTGCGGTGGAGCCGCTCGTCGACTCCCGTCGCCACCGCGACGGACAGCGGCGACCCGTCGGTCCACAGCTGGCGCAGATCGGTCGCATGGTGGTCACGGTCGGCTCCTACGAGCATCGACGCCTCGTATCCCAGGTGCCCGAAGGGCACGATCGGCGAGCCGCCACGGACGTCCCCGGCGCCGCCGGCTGGGACCGGCACCCCCGTGGCCATGGCGGTCAGCGCCTCGGCGGTGCGGGTCGGCGCCGGGACGACGGCCCATCGGCGCGTCACGACCCTCCCAGGGAGCTGGCGCCGGAGTCGGTCGGCTAGGCACTGCCCGATGTCGGCGCGCATGGCGTCGACGAGCAGGACGGCCACCCGCCCGTGCGCTTCCAACAAGGGCTGGACGACGAGTTCGCCGACTTCCCAGATGGCGAGGCACCCAGGGAATCCGGCGTCAGCGAGGCGACGAAACGCCGCGTCCGCCTCTCCGAGGAGCCGCCTGGCGGCCCCGGCCACTGCGACGACCGCGTCGGGATCTACGAGCGAGCCTGCGGCCGCCGCCACCTCGGCCTGGCTGAGGAGCCGGGGCACCGCGGCGGCGTGGTCGCCGTAGACGTCTTCGACCAGCTCGGACGCAGAGGCGCCAGGGAGACGGCGCTCGACCTCGGCCAGATGCTGACCGGCTTCGAGCACGAGTGTGAGCGCAGCCAGCTCGCCTCCTTGGAGGAGGGCGTGCGCTGCCTCGAGGCCTGCAACGTCAGGACGGCCGAGGCGGGCGACGAGCTGCCAGTCGCCGGCAAGACGCCGCAGCAGCGCGTCAACGGAGAGCCGGACCGGGTGGCGCAGGAGTGACTCGCCGGTCAGCACACCCAGGACGTCGGAGGCGCTCGCCGCCGCAAGATCGAGCACGGCGGCGATCTGGCCGCCGATGACCGTGTCAGGGCCGACGCTCCGGTCGACCTCGGCCAGGGTGGAGAGGCCGTCGGGGTCGGAGAGCATCGCCTTCGCCGCTCCGGCGAGCTGGTCGCGCTCGGCGAGCAACGCCGCCGGGAGCCACGGCGGCGGGTCCGGCTTCGCCGCCCACCAAGCCGCGAGCCAGAAGACCTCCCAGCGCCGGCTGGCAGGGAGCTGGGCAGCGAGCGACGGCCACCGCTCGCCGAGGAGGCCCATCCCCCCCTGCCCGTGCCGCCCGCTCACGCCCGCGCGACCGTCACCGGCACCGCCGGTGGAGCTGCGAGGCTCCGGTCTGCCGCCCTCGGCGTCCGCGCTGTCGATCACTTCCACGAAGCCGTTGGGCGGCAGGTCGCCGGCAGCGTCGATCCACGAATGGAGAAGCTCGACCAGACGGCGCTTTGGATAGCGTCGTCCGATGAGGTCCTCGCGGAGCGCGGCGAGATCTCTGGTGACGATCAGGTGCGTGCCCGCGAGGACGTCTTGGACGGTGCGACGGAGCTCCTCGCCGAGGAGCGAGGCGAGCTCGTTGAACGCCGCGGCGGCGTGGTCGGGGGATCGCAGATCTTCGGACCTGCCGGCGTCGGCGAGCACGAGGAAGCGCCGGAGGTCCGCTGCGAGCTCGGCGCGCCCAAGGGTCTCGAGGTCGTCGGCGGCGGTCGCGAGCCGTCCGCGCATGTCGGCGCCCGCCAGCTCCTCGAGATGCTCGGAGACCCCTTTGACGCAAGTCTGCACGAGGGCATCGAGGTCGACCACGGGGAGCGGGTCGCCGAGGCGGAAGCCGCATGAGCACAGCGGGCGCCACATGAGCTCGTGGTCCACCCGCCGGGTGCAGGGAGTGGGGACGGCGGCGGCCAGCGCCAGGTCGACCTTCACCCGGTCGTCCGGCACCGCGACCGCACCGATCGACGAAAGCGCGCTGAGGGCGCGATAGGCGGGCTCCGAACGCACCGATGCTGCGGCCTGGGGGCTGGCTGCTGAGTAGTAGCGGTCGTGGGCCTCCTGGTAGACGGCGAGGTACGCGCCGCGCAGCTCCCGCATCGCCTGGAACAGGACGTCCGTGCGGTCCTCGGAGGCGAGGCCGAGGACGTCGCCGATGAGACGGCGAACGTCCTCGCGCAGAGAAAGCAGGACCTCGTGGTCCTCGGGGATGACGAAGTCGGGGTGTGTGAGATAGCCCGCGGCCTCCTCGACTCTGCGCAGGTCGTCGCGGAAGAACCGGGCCGTCCGTGAGAGCCGCCTGGCCGCGCCGACGAACGCGTCCGGATCGTCGATCGCGGCGGCGAACGTGCGCAACCCCTCGGCCGGCCCCGTCGCTCCGCCTGCTGCCTCGACGACCGCCGCCACCGTCTCGTGGTCGTCGCGAACAGGCCCAGGGTCCGCTCCGCCGAACGCGAGCACGCTCTCCATCGCCTCGAGGCCGTCGGCCACCTGGGCCAGCTCCTCGCGGCGCGTCTCGATCCACGCCTGTGCGTAGTTCCAGGCGTTTCGCTGGGTCGCGCTGGTCCACGGGTCGAAAGGGCCCGGGCCGAAGACCGGTCCCAGACGACCCACGAGGTCGCGCACCGCCCCTTCGACGAGCTCCCCGCCCATGAGCCGATCGGTCGACGTGACGGCGAGGAACGGCTCGGCATGGCGCTTGCGGCCACGGACCATCTCGACGAGCCCGGCAGCCACGCACGCGTTCAAGACCAAGAGGGCCTCGGGGGTGGTCAGACCGAGCGGACCGTCGGCCAGCTCTGCCACGATCTCCGAGGAGCGGACGGCTCCGTCTGCGGTGAGGCGGAGCAGCTCGGCGACCGCAGGGCTCCTCCCCGGGTCCGGGGCGATCGTGGCGCCGTCCTTGCGGGATCGGGCCAGCCCGAGCGGCACCAAGTACCCGTCGACCAGCGGGCGCAGCTGCGACATCGCCGCCGCCGGCACCCGCCCGAGCGGGACGACGTCGTGCACCAGGCGCCGCAGCAGGTGCTCGCCGACGAGCTCCCCACGGGGCGCGAGCTGCGCGTGCAGGGGGTGGATACGGGACAGCAGCGGATCGGCGATCCGAGGAAGCTGCTTCTCGAACGCGAGGCCCGCCAGTGACGGCAGATCGATTGCGGGCCGGCCTGGCCCGTCTCCGGTCGCCAACCCCACACCGTCCTCGGCGGGCGGGTACACGAGCGCGCCGTCGAAGTAGAAGCGGCGCAGCAGATCGCGCATCAGAGTGGCGTCTGCCTCTGCGGCGCGTTCGCCTGGGTCGACGAGCTCAGCGTGGCCACTGCGGCGCGCGTCTTCGAGCACTTGTCGCCGGGCGTGCACGTCGAGAAGCGTGTCCAGCTCGGGCTCGGTGGGCAGCGCAGGCACCCAGAGGACCATGCGGCCCGTCTCGGCGGCCGCAGCGGCGGCAGCCCTGGCGTCGGCGGCTTCGCCGGCAGCGAGCTCGACCTCGCCAACCAGGACGCATCCTTCGGCACCGGCGGCCCGTGCGCCGGCGACCCGTGACTGCGCGTCCTGCGGCGTGAGCTCCACGAGCCTGGTCACGTCGACGACGAGGGAGCGCAACGTGTTCTGCCACAGGAGCTCCCGGCGCGAGGCGCCGAGCTGCGCCATGGTGGCGAGCGGCAGGGACGTGGTCGATCCCAGCGTCGTGAGGGTGTCGACAAGACGCCGATCCCCCCGGCGGAGCTCGGCGCGGACCTGGGCCACCCGCCCTGCGAAGACGAGTGCCGCGTCGGCGGCTGCATCGACCTCATAGGTGGGAGGCGGGCCCGGGTGGGCGACGACGTACGCGCCGCGCTCAGCAGCCGGTCTGAGCACGGCGGCTTCCAGGTACGCCGCGTTGGCGGACGGCTCGATGTCGCTCACCACGACCCCGAGCATGGCGGCGAGCTCGGCGGCCGTCCGCGGCCGCTCCAGAGGCGAAGCGGTGAGGAGCACGAGCAGCTTCACGGCGCGCAGCGCCAGCGCTCTGTCATCGGGGTCGACCAGCTCGTCGAGGGCCCGCTCGAAGTACGGGACGACGGTGGAGGCCAGCCGCGCCGTCTCCGGTCGTTCGTGGAGCCTCCCGGCGAAGTGGTCGTACACCCGGTCGGGCGTGACGAGCACCGAGGCCGGCTCGTCGAGCGAGTCCCTCACGCTCCGGCACACGAAGTCGACCACGCCGCGGTGCTGGGAGAAGAGGAACCGGAGCCCTTCGAGGAGGCGGAGGGTCTCTGGGTGCAGCGGATAGCAGCGAGCGAACCTCTCGTAGGGCACCTGGCTCGAGGGGAACGCGGCGCACAGCGCCTCGTGGGCCTCCTGGACCCAGCCCTCTCCACCTGGCTTGATCCGGACGAGCCGTCCGTGCACGAGGTCTTCGATGTGGCGCATCGAGAGGGTGAGGCTGGGGCGGTAGCGGTCGCGGATCCGAGCGAGCTCCTTCTGGCTGACGTTCGCCACCTCTTCGATGCTCTCTTGGAGCGCCGCCACGACGACCACCGGGTGCGAACCGCACCATTCGCCGATGAATTGCAGGAACCTGAGGTCCTCGGTGAGCGACGGGCCCTGTTTCGCGCGGAGGAACTCGCTGAGCTCGTCGAGAAGGAGCACGACGCCGGCTCGCCCGCTTGCGCGGGCGGCGGACAGGAACCCGTCCCAGGCCGCGGCGCGGTGGTTGGAAGGTCCGGCCGGCGGCTGCCCGAGCGCGCGCCACGCCCGCTCCTCTACGACGTCTTCGAGCCTCGCCTGGGCGCGGTACTCGACGAGGGGCACGGCGACGACCAGCGAGGGCCGAACCTTGGCGGCGTCGCTGCGCAGCTCGTCGGACCAACCCGCCGCCGCAGCCGACTTCTGCGCGGCACCGAGCGGGTCGGCGGCGATCTCGCCCACGGCGGCCAGGAAGTGGGACTTGCCCGATCCGAACGGACCCACGACGAAGAAGGCGGCTCCGGTGCCCGAGTCGCCGCCCGCTGCGCCAAGGACGCTCGAGAGGCTGCCCGAGACGTCGCCGGTGAGGACGAGCTGGGCGAGACGGCCGGTGCTGCCGTCCAGCCGGACGACCGTCTCGGTGTCGGCGACCTCGACGACGTCGCCCAGGCGCGGTGCGATCACAGGTCGCGGGATGCGGCGGCCGGGGCGGGACCGGGGTCGGCGGCCACCGGCCGCGTACCGGTCACGGTCGACGCTCTGCCGGCTCCCCCAGTACCCGTCTGCGCAGGGGTGGGGGGCCCCGGCTGGGGCAGCTTGCGCAGCACGCCGTACACCGCTCCCCGGCGGCGACCGGCGGTAGGAAGCAAGGTTTCCAGGGTGCGCCGGAGCTCGTCGAGCGCCCCACGGCCATGCTGCAGGTGGACGTAGGTACGGAAGAGGATCACGTTCTCGGGCTCCTCGAGCAGGCAAGACCCGAGGACGGCAGCGGCCTCGTCCAGCTGCCCGGCCCGGCGCAGCGCGAAGCCGTGCATCTTGCGGGCGTAGAGGTCGCCAGTCCGCTCCGCGCGCTGGCGCCACGCGGCTGCGGCCGCCGACTCGTCGCCCGCCTCGGAGTGCATCCGGGCCAGGACTCCGGTCAGGTGCGGGTTGTCGACCCCGGCCGTCTTGTGGAGAACCGACGCCTCCCTCTCCCTCTTCTCGGGGGGCAGGCGAAGCAGTCGCGCCTCCACCAGCTTCGCGTAGGCCCATCGGTCGTCGGGGGCGTGCTCGACGGCCTTGGCGTACAGGGCTTCGGCCTCCTCCAGGCGGCCCTCGCGGCTCTCGAGGTCGCCGAGCAGCACCCAGGCTGCCGACGAGGTCGCCTCCCGCTCCACGGCCTGGGCGGCCGCGCCTCGCGCGCCTGCCAGGTCGCCGAGCTTGAGGCGTGCCCGTCCCAGTTGGACGAGCGTCCACGTGCGGCGGTCCCCGAGGGCGATCGCGTCCTGGTAGCTGCGCGCAGCGTCCTCGTGACGTCCCACCCGCAGGGCGAGATCCCCTCGCAGACGGGCCGTGAAGGCGGTCGTCCCCGCAGCGGCCTCGGCCTGGTCGAGAGCCGCCGACGCTTCTTCGACCTTCCCCCTTCGCAGCTGCACTTCAGCCAGCTCGGCCAGGATCGCCGGGTGCGGATTGGTGCCGAGCAGCCCGTCGAGCGCGATGACCGCCCCGTCGAGGTCGCCCTGTCGTTTCAGCTCGTAGACGTGCTCGAGATCCGAGCTCGGCATCGGCGTCAGTCTACGGTGACGCGGCGCAGCCGCTGAGGGCTCGCGCCGTCCGCGCTGCCTCATGGATCCCACCGTTTCGCCGGGGCGGGCTCATGCAGCGTCAGGGAAGCGGGGAAGGTCCCGGCTCGTTGGCGGCCGGCATCGACGCTGAGAGAATGGTCAGCTCGGGAGCGGTGAGGGGCCTCGGCATCTCCGTCACAGGAGCGGGGTCCTCGAGCATCGGGCCGGCGTTCCCAGGGGTACGCAAGGTCTCGAATCGGCGAGCCTGGGGCAGGACGCGCTGCTCCAGTGATCCGACGAATCTGTTGTAGGCGTCGACCGCCGAGCGCAACTTCCCGCCAAGGTCGCCGATGTGGCCTGACAAGACGCCCAGCCGGTCATAGAGGGTGCGGCCGGCCGCGACGATCGCTTGTGCATCCCGCGCCGCGGCCTCCTGCCGCCAGCCGTACGCGACGGCGCGCAGCAGGGCGATCAGCGTGATTGGCGTCGCGATGAGAACCTGATCGGCAACCGCCCGTTCGACGATCGCTGCGTCCTGCTCGTAAGCGGCGGCGAGCAGCGCGTCGTTCGGCACGAAGGCGACGACGAAGTCGACGGAGCCCTCGACCCCTTGCGCGTAGGAGCGTTTGGCGAGAGCTGCGACGTGGGCTCGCAGCTGCTGGGCATGGCGTCTCATGTGGCGCTCGCGCTCGTCAGGGCTCTCTGCGGCGAGCCCGTCGAGGAAGGCATCGAGCGGCACCTTCGCGTCGACGACCACTCGGCGCTCGTTGGGGAGGTGCACTACCAGGTCTGGCCGCTGCGCGCGCCCTGACGCGCCATCTCCGTGCACCTGCTCGTCGAAGTCGCAGTGCTCGACCATGCCGGCAAGCTCGACAACGCGCCGCAGCTGCTGCTCACCCCAGCTACCGCGAACCTCAGGGCGTCGCAGCGCGCCCACCAGATTTGACGTCTCCTTTTGCAGGTCGGCATTGACCGTGGCAAGACGCGCGAGCTCGTTCTTCAGCTCTCCGTGCATCTCACTGCTCTTGGTCTGCAGCTGCTCGACCACCTGGCGGTAGCGGTCGAGCTGCTCGGACACCGGCTTCACGAGCTCTGCGACCGAGCGGTGGAGCGCCTCCTCGCGGTGTGCGAGATCGGCGGCGGCGCTCTCGGCGGTTGCCTCTTCGAGCCGACGGAACTGATCGGTAGCCGCTTTCACCGACGCCTGCGCGATCTCCGCGATCGCTCCCTGCGTAGCCACGTCCCGCTCGGCGCGGAGCTGCAGCTCTCTTCCTCGCCACCAGAGCCAGGCAAGCAGTCCGCCGAGAACCAGTCCTACGAGGAGCCCGACGACCAAGGATGCGATCGCCATGTTTGGGAGGCTACTTCTCGGGTGTGCGCGCACCGAGGAAGGCGAGCGGATGAAGGCCATGCCTTCTACGTTCCGCACGTCGCGAGAGGTCGTCTTATTGATTGTTCGGCTCACCGCTCATCGACCGATGGAGGGATCGAGCGGAACGTCGAGCAGCCGCATGGTCTGCTTCTGGAGCGGATCAATCACGGGTGGCGACACCACCAGCACCTCGCCGGCGTGGAAGACGACCGAGGTGGCGGGTGGTTCGAGCAGCTCCAAGACCCGCGCTGCGGCGGGAGCGGCACACGCTCGACGCAGAGGTTGCGGACGAGGATCCCGATCACGCGGGCAGGTTCGATCGCACCGGCGGTCGGGCTCGGGGAGGAAGGAGCCGACGAGCTCTTCGGGGCCGACCGTCGTGCGCGCCCGCCGACCCCGAAGGACCCCCCAGCGGGGTGGTGACGAAACCCGAAAGGCCCAGGTGAAGGCGAGCGTCTCTGGCTCGCCGACTCGAGCCCGCACGCACTTTGGCCCGAAGTGTGCACACGGTCACTGAGCTGGGAGAACGCGGGCAAGACGAGCGACGGTGCCCGGAAGGGCTGACCGGTCGGCCCCTTGTCGGTCCAGCTGCACGAGGTGAGGGCCGGGGGGCTCGAGGTGGCCGAAATGTCAGCGGCCCCGAGCGCTCCGCCGATCAAGAACCCAGGGCGCTTCAGTCATGACCCGGCTTGGATGAGCGCCATTGGGGTCGCCGAGAGCGAGACGTGCGTTCCAGGCCGACCCGTCGAACCTGGCACCGGTCACGATGACCTACGACGCGCCTCGGCGAGACGCCGCACCGTTGCGCCGTGATCCCGCGAGCACACCCAGCGTGGAAACGCACGTAGGGATGAGGTAGTCGAGGGCGACTCGGATCCACACGACCCAGTCCTCGCGCCCCGATGCAAGCGTCCCGCCTTGGTTGATCGCCACCAGCAGGCTGCCCACCACGAGGGCGATGGCGGCGATCCGCTTGCGATTGGGCGGGAAGAGGCAGACGTCGAACGCCTCTGAGACACACGTCCACGTCGGGGGAGCGTCGGCCCGGCCTGGGCCTCCGGCTGTCGACGCCTCGGAGGTCGAAGAGGGCTGCGCGCGGTTGGTCTGGGTCGCAGCGAGCCTGCGTTCGCGGGGCCGCCGCATCCTCACGGAACGGATGCGACGCTCGTGCACGTCGCGACCCCCTGCGCGTGGTCGGCAACCATCGACGCCCCCAGCTCGACCACCTCGGTCACCCGTGGGTCGGTCACCGGGCAGGGGGCGAAGCGCCCGGCTCGCCGCACCTCGAGCAGGCCGCAGCCGACCAGGCACCCGAGGTGTGCCGAGACGCGAGCCCGGGAGAGGCTGGCGTGGGCGGGCACGGAGGTGGCAGAGAGCGCACCGGCAGCCGAAGCACTCATGGCGTGCGGCGCGCGGCGTCCGAGGCCCATGGGTGCCCGGATGTCGTGTGCCATCTCACGCCGCAGCCCAAGGCACCTCCGATAAGGCATTTGGATATCCGAATGAAAGCCTACCGCGATGCCCCGGGTCGCAGGGTCCCCTGCGCCGACGCGAAGCCGCGCCGGTGCCTCGGCCGACCGTGCCCCGAGGCGGCCTCCTCGGCGTGCGCTGGGAGCTTGCCGAGGCGGGGGCCGCGTTCCTCACGACGTCGACCGTGGCTGCTCGAGCAGGCAAAGGGCGAAGCGGCCGAGGCGGGCGATGGTCAGCTCCGGTGCACGTCGGGCACCGACGTGCACGAGGGTCGCCTTGACGAGGGCCAGCCACTCGGCGTCTTCACTGCACGACCAGCACTCGGTGAGGTGCCGGCGGACCGCGACCGCCAACGCGGTGTCGGCTTCCCCGTCGACGTAGGCCGCCACGCCCTTGCGCAGCTTCCGATGCTCGAAGTGGTTCACCGGATTCGAAAACCGGCTGCCCAAGGGTACATTCCGTGGAATACCGAGCCCGTGGAGGAGGTTCCCCGAACGTGCACGAGGCCGGTGAGCGCCTGCAAGGCGAGGACGCCTTCGCTCGGTACGTGCTTCCCGAGCTCGAGGTTCTCGCCAGGGTGGCGTTCTCGATCACCCGCAACACCGCCGATGCAGAGGACCTCGTCCAAGAGACGTTGTTGTGCGCCTACCGGGCAATCGACCGCTTCGACGGGGCCCATCCCCGCGCCTGGCTGTTCACCATCATGCGCAACGCCGAGGCCAAACGCCACCGGCGGCGCCGGCCTCAGTTGCTGCGCGACCCGGACCAGGTCGGGCGCATGGAGGCCACCGATGGCCGCGGCGGTGTTGCGTCGCCCGAGGACGTCGTCGTCGGCGCGGAGTTCGACGGGGTGGTGGCCCAGTGCCTGGCGTCGCTTCCTGATCGCCACCGCCAGGTGGTGGAGCTCGTCGACATCGACGGGCTCTCCTACGCCGAGGCGGCAGAGGCGATCGGCGTGCCGGTCGGCACGGTCATGAGCCGGCTGCACCGCGCCCGGACCCGGATCCGCCAGCGCCTCAGCGCTGCTGGCCTCGCACCGAAGAGGAGCATGCGATGAAGGTGTGGAACGCGGCGGCGAGCCGGATGCGCTGCATGGCGACGATGCGGGTGCTGCAGACCTACCTCGATGGTGCGCTCGACGAGGTGGCGGCACGGCGGGTCGCCGAGCATCTCGAGGACTGCCGCCGGTGCGGCCTCGAAGCCGAGGTCTACCAGGAGATCAAGACGGCGCTGGGCGAACGGGAGCGGCCGGTCGACCCTCGGGCGATCGAGCGCCTGCGGCACTTCGGTGAGCAGCTCGCCCGAGGCGACGCGTCCGCCCACGGCGACCACGGTGCCTGACAGCAGGCCACCGGCGAGCACGATCGCCAGCAGACCCGCAGGAGGCAGCGGTACCCAGGAGATGGCAGGTCGCTCGGGCGCCGGGCGCGCCCGGGTCGCAAGGTCCTACGGCCTCGCCGTCATCGGCGGCGGTGCCGGTGGCCTGGCGGCCGCACGGGCCGGGGCGCGTCGCGGCCTTCGTACCGTGCTCATCTCGGACGGCGCCCTCGGCGGCGACTGCACCTTCACGGGATGTGTGCCCTCCAAGACGCTCATCGAGGCCGCCGCTCACGGTCGTCCGTTCGCCGAGGCGTCCGCCACGATGCGCGCCGTCGTCGGTCGGATCGCGGCCACCGAGGACGCAGGGGTGCTGAGGAAGGAGGGTGTCGAGGTCGTGGAGGGTTCGGCGCGCTTCTCCGGGGCCCGCGTCCTGTCCGTCGACGGCCAGTCGATCCGGGCCAAGGTGGTGGTGATCGCCACCGGCTCCCGCCCTGCCGTCCCACCTGTCCCAGGGCTCGACGCGGTCCCGTTCCTCACCAACGAGACGGTCTTCGATCTCGAGGATCTGCCCGGTTCGGTTGCCATCCTCGGCGGCGGCGCCATCGGCTGCGAGTTGGCGCAGGCCTTCCGGCGGTTCGGATCGCAGGTGCACGTCGTGGAAGCCGAGCAGCGGCTCCTGCCGCGCGAAGAGCCCGAGGCGAGCGCCGTGCTGGCCGGCACGTTCGCCGCCGAGGGGATCGGAGTGCACCTCGGCGCCAGCGTGGCACGCGTCGAACAGGTGGTCCCGGGCGGGGCGGTCCGGCTCGTGCGCGCGGACGGTTCGAGCGTCTGTGCCGAGGCGCTGGTGGTGGCGGTCGGCCGGCGACCGGCCACCGCGGGTCTCGACGCCGAGGCTGGCGGCGTCGAGCTCGACGGGAGGGGTTTCATCGGCACCGACCGCTTCCTCGCCACCAGCGCCACCGGCGTGTACGCCGTCGGGGATGTGACCGGCCGGCTGCTGTTCACCCACGCTGCGGACGAGATGGGGCGCCTGGCGGTCCGCAACGCCACCGCCGGGCTTGGTCGATTCGGGCACCGGGCGTTCGACACCTCGTCGATCCCGTGGGTGACGTTCTGTGACCCCGAGATCGCCCGGGTCGGTCTCACCGAAGCCGAGGCCGCCGAGACCGGAGGCAGGGTCGCCTTCGTTCCCATGTCGGGGGTCGACCGGGCGATCGCCGCCGGGAGGACCGAGGGCTTCGTGAAGCTGATCGCCGGGCCCCGAACCCTGCTGCGTGGGACCGGCGGCGGCCGACTGCTCGGCGCGACGATCGTCGCGCCCCGAGCCGGCGAGATGGTCCACGAAGTCGCCCTCGCCATGCGCACCGCCATGTTCACCGGTCGCCTCGCCCAGACGGTGCACGCCTATCCGACCTGGTCGACGAGCCTGCGCCAGGCGGCCGCCCAATTCTTTATGGAGGTGAACGGTCGCCGGGCACGCCCGGCCGGCTCACCACCGGGCCGGTGAGCGCACCCGGCCTTGGTCGCCGTCGAGGCAGTGTCGGAGACCGGTGTCAGGCGACTCGTTGGACGAGGGTGGTCACCCAGGCCAGTCGGTCGAGCACCAGCAGGACGCCCATGGCGCCGAGGACGGTGGCCGAGGTGGCGGTGACTGCCGTGCCGTGCCGACGGAGCCAGGCCAGGGGAGCGGCGAGGCGGTCGAAGAGGACGGCGACGGCAAGGAAGGGCGCACCGAGGCCGAGCGAGTAGACCGCCAGGAACACTGCACCGGATGCGACGTGACCCTGTTGGGCGGAGAGGGCCAGTACCGAGGCGAGGATCGGCCCGACGCATGGCGTCCATCCGAACGCGAAGGCCGCGCCGGCCACCGGGGCGGTGAACGGACCGAGACGGGCGAGGCGCGGGTGGATCCGCCATTCCCGGTAGAGGCCGGGTCGTTGGAGCACGAGAGTCCCGAGCAAGAACAGCGCCATGGCCACCACCACGACACCCGAGATGCGCGTCAGCGTGCCCTGTTGGTGCACGACGGCACGCCCGAGCGCGCTTGCCGACAGTCCAAGGA
>JAJZMN010000084.1 GCA_021850345.1 Actinomycetes bacterium
ACCGGCCCCCCGACGACGACCGGCCCCCCGACGACGACCGGCCCCCCGACGACGATTGGTCAGACGATTGGTCATCCGCCGACGACTGGCCACCCGATGAGCACGTCGGGGAGGGTGCGGGAGCAGGTCGCTCGGACTGGGAACCCCGGGAGCGCGCGCGGCGGCCGATCCCAGTGGACGGTGGCCTTGTCGCAGCCACCCGGCGCGGCCAGATCGGGAGCACCTGGTGGTCTCGGCGCTTCCTCGACGCCCTCGAATCGGTGCTCGTCGGTGGCCACCTGTCGAGAGGGCGCGCGTACGCGCGCAGGGGCCAGGTCATCACGCTCCTCCTCAGGGCGGGCGTGGTGGAGGCGCCCGTGCAGGGCAGCAGCGAGGAGCCGTACGAGGTGCGCCTCGTGATGCCCGTCGTCCCCGAGGAGAGCTGGGAGCGCATCATCGACCGGCTCGCGTCCCAGGCCGGCTACGCGGCGCGGATGCTGGTGGGCGACCTGCCTCACGAGATCGACGAGGTGTTCGAGGCGGAAGGCGAGTCGCTGTTGCCGGCGCCGCAGTCCCGGCTGACCACCTCGTGCAGCTGTCCGGACTTCGAGAACCCCTGCAAGCACATTGCCGCCGCCTGCTACCTGCTCGCCGAGGCGTTCGACCGTGATCCATTCGAGCTTTTGGCATGGCGCGGGCGCGGGCGCGAGGAGATCCTCGACGCGCTGCGCGCCCGTCGAAGTGCGGCGGCGGGCGCCGGCACGCCGGACGCGGGTCTTCTCGGCGAGGGCGAGATGACGGGTGACCGGGCGGTACGCGTGGCGCCGTCGTCGCGCAGCGGCTCGTCCAGCGAGCGTGTCGACGCGGCCACCTTCTACGGCGCGGGTCTTGAGCTCAGCGAAGTGCGCGTCGTACCGGCAGCGCCGGCGATCCCCAGTGCCATCGTACGCCAGCTCTCGAACGGGATCCTCACGGTGGACGGCGAGGAGCTGTGCACCGTGCTCGCGTCCGCCTACGAGGCGTTCAGTGCGGACGCCGTACGGCGCGCGACGTGTCGGTAGGGTATCGGGACCGACGGCCAGCGGTGGCGTCGCCGCGGCTCGGGCCAACAGGAGACGGGCGGCGCACCACGGCCGGCGAATGCCTGAAGAACTGCTCGACGTCGTGCTCGTAGACGTAGGTGGTCTCTCGCCCCGCACCCTTGGCTTGGCGCAAGTGGCGGGCGAACTGCTCGACGGTGGCGGCGCTCGTGAAGCAGTACTCGAACCCTGCGGCCCGTAGACGTGCCGTCTCGAGGCCGCGGCCGTAGCGGAGCAGCGCCTCGAGCTCCGGGGGGAAGCCGTACACGCCGAGGCGAACGAGCGCGGCGATGGGGAGCGACGGCAGGATGGGTGGCAACGGCAGCCGCCGGGAGCCGCAGAGCGACACCACCTCGCTCCATGCCAGGCGTCCGTCACCGGCCACGTTGAAGGTGCCCGCAAGATGTTCACGGGTGGCGAATTCCAAGGCGCGCACCACATCGCCCTCCTCGACGAATTGGACGAGGGGGTCGAACCCGAAGATCACCGGGCATAGCGGCCGCGAGAGATTCTTGCCGATGGACGTCACGATGTCGGGCCCGAGCACGTTGGCGCAGCGCAGGACGGAGACCGCAGTCTGCGGGTTCTCTTCGGCGAAGTCGACCACGAGGGCCTCCGCCTCGATGAGCGAGCGCTCGATGTCGGTGCGCGGGGGTCGTGCGCGCGGCGTCTCTTCCGAGAAGGTGTTTGGGTCTCGTTCCGTGGAGCCGTAGACGAGCCCGGAGGACTTCATCACGAGCTGCCTGACCGACGATGTCGCGTCGCCGCACGCCGCGAGCAGGTTCATGGTGCCGATCACGTTCACCTCGTGAAGCGTGCGCGTCGACGCGAACGACGAGTCCACGAGCAAGAACGTATGGATGACCGCGTCGACCTGGGTGGCGTCGACGATGCGGCGTAGAATGGAGTACGTCTCGTCTGCCCGTACGAATTCCGCGCGCTCGAGGGGCATGCTGGGTGCGCGCGTCCCGAGCCCCACGAGAACCTCCATCGTGGGGTCCGCCTCGAGTGAGCGGAGCACCCGTCCTCCCCAAAAGGTGTCCGCCCCGGTCACGAGCACACGCCGACCCCTCATCGTCAGCCGAACCAGATGCTCCGGCGCGCTCCGAGCATGTCGGAGAGCGCAGATTGAAGTGCTGAGCGGATCTGCTCTGCCTCCTGCATCACGCGGCTCTTCGGGTAGTGGTCGCAGTCGGGCTCGACGTCGAAGGTCACGGGGCTGAGCACCCTGAGGCGGAACTTCGCCGGGAACGGGACGACGAGGCCCAGCGGGCCCATCGCCAGCATGTTCGCAGTCACAGGGAGGTAGGGGATGCCGAGGAGCTTGGCGGCACGCGGCAGCTCGAGGACGATCGGCATCGTCTCTTCGGACCCAACGATCGCGACCGGCACGACCGGCACGCCGGCGCGCATGGCGATCTCGACGAACCCACCTCGGCCGAAGCGCCCGAGACGATAACGCTGTGCGTAGGGCTTGGACGAGCCATTCGCGCCTTCGGGGAACACGAGCGCGAGCTGACCCTGCTCGCGCAGGAGTCGGTAGGCGTTGTCGGGGCGCGCGGCTACGCCGCCCGCTCGGCTCCACAGAGTCCCGATGACCGGGAGGGTGCGGAAGAAGTAGTCGGCCATGCCGTACACGGGTCTGCCGAGGTCCCGCTCGATCCCGTGCATGATGACTGGTGCGTCGGAGGGAATGGCACCGCCGTGATTGCCGACGAGGAGCGCGCCGCCTGACGTCGGGATCTTCTCCATCCCCTCCCATTCGGCGCGGAACCACCAGGCGTACGCCGGTTCGTAGATCCGACGCGCAAGCGCGCGCATCCGCTCTGACCGGCCCCATTCGTCGACGTCGGAACGCCGAAAGTCGCCGAGTGCCGGCATGTCGGTGGCGCCCTTCACCGCGGTGCCATCAGATCTTCGTGCGCGCGGGTGCCGAGAGAGACGATGGTGAGCGGGGCGTCCGTCCCCGCCCGATGTGCCTGGCGAGCCGTCACCGTGGCCAGCGTACCGATGCGGCCTTGCCAGGGCATCGGACGACTGGCGCGAGGAGCGGTGCCTCGGGCGAGGCTGCGGTAGCGAGAGGATGGTGGGGCCCGGTGGCCGGAGAAGGTCGTGTCTAGGGCTGACCGGCCGCGACCAGGCCGTAGGTGTACAGCGCGACGTAGGAGACCGTCTGGCCGGGCTGTGGTGCCTGGATCACCGTCTGGTTCCCGTACGGGCCCGAGCCGACGTACATGGCCACGTGGTCGACCGTGCCTGTGCCGTCGAGGTTGAAGTAGAAGAGCAGGTCACCCGGCTGCAAATTGGAAAGGGGAACGTGGCGCACCGACGCATACTGCGCCTGCGACGTGCGGGGAATGGTGACGCCTGCCTGCGCCCACGACCACTGGGTGAGTCCCGAGCAGTCGAATCCGGAGCCGGGTGACTCTCCACCCCAGACGTAGGGCACGCCGAGCTGTGACACGGCGGCGCGCACCGCGGCCTGTCCTTGTGCGGTCGCTGTGCCGCTGAAGCCAACCGTCGGCGCGCCCGCAGAAGAGGCGGCCTGGTTCGCTGTCCTGGCCGCTGTCCTGGCCGCTGTGGCTGTGCCGAGCTCGGAGGCGACCCGTGCCGCGGCAGCGGCCTGCGCCGCCGCGGCCTCTGCAGCTGCCTGCTGCGCAGCCGCCGCTGCGGCTGCGGCTGCGGCGGCTTCCCTCTTGGCCTTCGCCGCCGCCGCCGCCGCGACCTCGTTGCCCAACTGGCCCTTGAGCGAGGTGAGCGTCGCCTGCGACTGCTGCGCGGCCTGCTGGTTCTGTTGCTCGAGCAGCTGGATCTTGGCGACGGCGGCCTGCGCCTGCTGCGTCTGATCCTGCTGCTGGACGAGAGTCGACGCGAGCACGGTCTGCGCACCTTGGAGCGCGTGCTTGGCTGCGTCCATGTTGCCGATCGCCGTCTGCGAGTACTCCTGGGATGCGATCGCTGTGTTCGCAGCGGTCGAGAAGATCGAGGTGATCTGGGTCCCCTGGGTACCGAGCACGTAGGCGTTCACTGCAGCCTTCGCGAGGACCTTCTTGTCGTGGGCGATGGTGCGCCGGATCTGTGCGAGGTGCGCGTCGGTGTTGGCCAGCGCCGCCCTGTCTGCCTGCAGCTGGGCTGTTGCCGCGTCGAGTTCACTTGTGAGAGCCGCGGATTGGCGCTGCTCCTGCTGTATCATCTGCTCGATCTGTGTGACCTGCGCCTGGGTCTGATCGACCTTGGCTTGAGCGGAGGGTGTTGTAAAGGATGTCGCACGGGCGACCGCGCTCCACATCCCCATGGTGAGCGAGGCGGCCGCTCCCGCCGCAAGGAAGCGTCCCAGCGCGCGACGTGGGACCCGACAAATCACACCAGCCACTTGGCCAACATTAGCCTCACGAACCTCGAGGACCAAGGGTTTTTTGTTGCAGTCGCGTCGCTGCTGCCGAGTCTCCGCATCGGTCGCGTGGGGCGTGGAGCGCTGCGATGCGGTGGCGGCGCTGCCACGGCCGCGCGCTCGCGAGGGCGGTCGGCGCGCATGCAGGCGCAGGTCGGGATGCCTTGGTGAGCGCAGCGGCAGTGGCCAGCGTGGCGGTTGTACCGCTCGTCACGGGTTCGTAACGAGCGTCGGGTAAAGATAGGGCGATGGCGCCGGGGCGGGATGGGACGCCGGTCGGCCACGAAGTGCCGCCAGGCGCTTCCGCGACCGAGGGACTCCCGCCGGCCCCGATGCGACTCTCTGATCTCGCCAGAGCGGTGTCCGACGGCATCCTCGTAGGCGACGCCGACGTGCGGGCCATCGCGTACGACAGCCGCCGCGTGATCGACGGCACGCTCTTCTTCGCGATGGGAGGCACCCGGACCGACGGGCACGACCATGCTGGCGACGCCGTGGCGGCGGGTGCGTGCGGACTCGTTGTGGAGCGGCAGCTCGATTTGCCCGTCCCTCAGCTCGTGGTGCCATCCGTCCGCCATGCCATGGGCCCGATGTCGGCCCTCTTCTACGGCAACCCCGCCACGAGGCTGGCGACCGTCGCGGTCACTGGCACGAACGGCAAAACCACCACCAGCACGGTCCTGCGTGAATGCTTGGAGGCCGCGGGCATGCCCGCTGGCCAGATCGGTACCGTCGGCAGCTGGTTCCTCGATCGAAACCTGCCGACGAGCCTTACCACTCCATACGCACCCGAGCTGCACTGGACGCTCAGGGAGATGGCCCGCTCGGGAGTGCGCGCGGTCGCCGTCGAAGCCTCCTCGCACGGTCTCGACCAAGGACGTCTGGACGGCATCGTCTTCGACGTGGGCATCTTCACCAACCTCACCCGGGAGCACCTCGACTACCACGGGACCATGGAGCGCTACTGGCTCGCCAAGGCGTCGCTGTTCGAGCCTGACCGATGCCGGCTGGGGATCATCGCCGTCGACGACCGCTGGGGACGGAGGCTCGCCGAACGTGTGGACATCCCGGTCCTCACCTTCGGCAAGAGCGACGACGCGGACGTCCGCTACGACGTCGTCGAACACGGTCTCGAGGGATTGACGGTGACCGTCGAGGCGGCCGACGGGCCGGCGACGCTGCGTACCAGCCTCGTCGGAGCGGTGAACGCCGCGAACGTCACCGCGGCCTATCTGTCGGCGCGTCACCTCGGTATCCCGCAAGAAGATGTGGTGAAAGGCATTGCTGCCGCGGCGGCACCGCCGGGGCGTTTCCAGCTCGTCGACGCCGGTCAGCCCTTCTTGGTCGTCGTCGACTATGCGCACACTCCCGACGCGCTCGCGGCCCTCCTGCGCACCGCGCGCAAGATCGCCAAGGGCCGCGTGTCGGTCGTCCTCGGCGCCCGCGGGGGGCGTGATCGGGGCAAGCGGCCGATGATGGGCCAGATCGCCGCGCACGCAGATGCCGTGTATCTGACCACCGACAGTCCGGGCGACGAACCCATCTCCCAGATCTTCCGCGCCCTCTACCAGGGAACGCTCGATGCCGGACGCAGCACGACGGTCGTCGTCGATCCGGACCGCCGTAGTGCCATCACCCGCGCGGTGGGCGCCGCGCGCGAGGGTGATGCCGTGCTCATCGTCGGGCGTGGCCACGAGCAGTTTCAGCACATCGGTGACGAGACGGTGCCGCTCGACGATCGCGTCGCGGCACGCGATGCGATCGTCGCCACGTGGTCCGACGTCGCGACGGGCCCATGCGCCTGAGCGTCGTCGTCCCCGCGCACGACGCGGCAGGGACGATCGAGGCGGCCCTACGGTCGGTGCTTGCCCAACGGCTGCAGCCCGATGAGGTGATCGTCGTCGACGACGCGTCGTCAGACGGCACCGCGACAGTCGCAGCCGCTGTCGATCCGGGGGTGCGGCTCGTGCGTCGTGGAGCGGGCGGGCAGTCCGACGCCTCGGGGCCTTCCGGCCCGTCGGGCGCGCGAAACGCGGGCGTGGAGGCGTCCAGCGGCGAATGGGTCGCCTTCTTGGACGCCGACGACGAGTGGCACCCGGCGAAGCTCGAGCGCCAATGGGCGCTCGTCGACGACGACACCGTTCTCATCGCGAGCGACTGGGCGCGCACCCTCGTCGAGGACGATCCTCCGCCATCGGTGCCGACCTCGGAGATCACCACCTGCGACCTCTTGCTGCTGAACCGGTTCCAGACTTCGACGGTGCTCCTTTCGCGGCGAACCTTTGACGCGGTTGGCGGGTTCGATCCCGCGCTCGACGGCGTCGAGGACTGGGACATGTGGTTGCGCTGCTCCCGTCGCGGCAGGGTGAAGAAGCTGGACTGGCCCTTGGTCTGTTATGCGGATACGCCGAGCGGCTACAGCAAGGTGCTGGACCGCGTCTACCGCACCGGATGGACGATGCTCGATCGTGAGCTCGCCGGGGCCGGCCGTCACCGTGGCGACACGGTCCTCGCCTGGCACCACTTGCGATTCGCTGCGGCGTACCTGCTGGCGGGGGACAAGGTGAGCGCGCGCTCGTGCCTCGTCGATTGCCGGCGGGCCGGACACCTGCGTGGGGTTCCCGAAGCCACGGTGCGCTACCTCCTCCCGTTTCTTGCGCGCCGGCTCGAACGGCGTGTCCCATTTCGACGGCCGTCGCCTCCTGTCCCCGCCCGAACGACCGCGGGGAGGCCGCAGCCGGGCCACTAGGGTGCCGCCGTGGAAGGGACGGTCGGCGTCGACGGCGGTCTGGTACGGGGGCTCGAGTCCGACGGTGTCTGGGCGTTCCTCGGCGTGCCATACGCGAGGGCGCCCGTCGGGGGGCTCCGCTGGCGCCCACCGGCGCCCCCCGAACCGTGGCGCGGCGTCCGTGACGCGTTCGCGCCTGGTCCTCTGGCGCCGCAGGCCGTCGCGGCGCCCGGCTCGTTGCTCCCGGGTGATCCCCAGCACCAGAGCGAGGACTGCCTGCACCTGAGCGTGTGGACGCCAGCGCTCGACGACGCTCGCCGGCCGGTCATGGTGTGGATACACGGCGGGGGCTACACCTCGGGCAGCGCGGGGAACGTGCTCTACCGCGGTGCGCTGCTGGCACGCCGCCGCGACGTCGTCGTGGTATCGGTGAACTATCGGCTCGGTGCCCTCGGATTCCTCGCACACCCGGCGCTCGAGACCGACGATCACGAGGGCTTCGCGAACTGGGGGCTGCTCGACCAGATCGCCGCGCTGCGCTGGGTGCGAGACCACGTCGCCCGGTTCGGCGGAGACCCGGGCAATGTCACCGTCTTCGGCGAGTCCGCGGGCGCGATGAGCATCCTGTCGATGCTCGCCATGCCCGCGGCGCGGGGGCTCTTCCGTCGGGTGATCATCGAGAGCGGACCGCCCTACGTCCACACGCCCGAACGCGCCGAGGTGGCTGCACGCGCGCTGGCGCGAGCCCTCGGACTCGCCTCGCTCGACCGCCCGAGCCTCGAGAAACTGCCGCCGGCGGCGCTCGTCGACGCTGTGTCGGCGGTCCAGCGCGCGACCCTGCGACCTGGCGAGCTGCCTCTGCCGTTCCTTCCGGTGGTGGACGGCAAGACGATGCCGGTCGCCCCATTCGAGGCAGCGAGAGACGATGCCGCGAGTGTCGAAGTGCTCATCGGTACGAACCGGGACGAGATCGCCTTCTTCCAGATGTCGGACCCGGCGATGGCCACGTTGGACGAGGATGGACTCCTTCGGCGCATCGCGCACTCCGCACCGGCGAGTCGTCCCGGCGACATCGTGGCCGCCTACCGCGCCGTACGTCGGCGGCGGGGCGAACCGGTGACGCCGCGCGACGTGTGGATCGCCGTCGCGAGCGACCTCGTTTTCCGATGGCCATCCCTGCGCCTCGCCGCGGCACGTCGCTCGAGCGGCGGCCGAGTGTTCGTCTATCTCTTCACCTGGGAGTCCCCGGTCCTCGGCGGCGCGTTCGGTGCCTGCCACGCGCTGGAGATCCCCTTCGTGTTCGGCACTGTCCGTGACCCCGCGGTTGCAGCGATTGCCGGATCGGGCCTGCGCGCCGTCGAGCTGTCGGAGGAGATACAGGCCGCCTGGACCGCGTTCGCTCGTGCAGGCGACCCGTCGAACCCGCGGACCGGGCCGTGGCCGACCTGGGAGCCGGCTCGCCGGCCCACGATGATGCTCGGCCCCACCGTCGGAGTGCAGGACGCGCCACGTGACGAGGAGCTGGCGACTTGGGAGGCGCTCTTCCCTCTCGACGAGTGACGTCGCCATGCGGCCGCCGCTGTCGACGCCGACCCGTCTGTGGGATCGACGAGAAGAGGGGGCGCGCCCGGCGTCAGGCGATGCCGCGGGCCTCTTGGGCCCGGTGCTTCCACGCGATCGCCAGTCCGAGGACCGCGGCGTAGCCGATCAGCACCGCCCAGTGCGAGAACGCGAGCGTGTGCCCGTCGAGGGCGGCCAGGCCGAGTGCGTCGTTGTGGTAGCTCGGTAACAGGTGTGCGACGACCTGGAGCGCGCCCGGCATGCGGTCGACCGGGGTGAAAAGGCCGCCGAAGTACCCGAGGACGAACATGAGCCCAGTGACGACCGGGAAGGCAGCCTCGGTCGAGACGAGGAAGCCGATGAAGACTCCGAGGACGGCGAAGGGCAGGGAGCTTGCCCACATGAGGAGGGTGAGGCCGACCCATGCGGCTGCACCGAGGCGCACGTCGCCGAAGCCTGCCCCCACGACTTCGACGAGGGCGATGACCGGGAGGACGACGAGCATGCTGGCGAAGATCTTGGTGCCCACGTACGACCAGGCCGGAATCGGGGTGACGCGGAGCTGGCGCGCCCAGCCCGACGCGCGCTCCATGGACAGCCGGGTACCACCTGCGTTCAACGCGGCGACCAGCGCGCCGAACGAGCACATCGACACCATGAGGTAGACGCGCCATGGCACCGCGCCGTCTACGACGGCGCCTGCGGTGTGGTCGCCCAAGAAGAGGAGGTAGAAGATCACCGGGAATCCGATGGTGATGGCGAGGAACTTCCAGCTGCGCAGCAGCCGTCCCACCTCGAAGCCGGCGAAAGCCACAAGCGGCGCGAGCCGCTCACGCCGAAGACCGAGAGAGCGCCGTGCGCCTGGTGCGCCGATCGGTGGCCGTGCTTCTTGCGCGCGCGGTGCTTCTTGCGGTTGCGCTGCTGCCGGTTCGATCGCGGCGCGGGAGGGTGGCGCGCCGGCCACTGGCGCGCTGTTGGCCGGCGATGGGTTGGCCGGCGATGGGTTGGCCGGCTTGCAGGTCAATGCTACGAACGCCTGCTCCAGCCCGGCGCAGGTGACCTCGAGGTCACGGAACGGCACGTCGCGCGTGACGAGGTCCCGAGTGGTCGCATCGGCGTCGAGCGAGTCGATCGACACGCTGGTGCCGCGCACCTCTACCTCCGTGACGCCGTCGAGCTCCGATAGCAACGCGCGATCCAAGTGGTCCGAGACGAAGCGCAGCCGCCGAGTGGCCACCGCCGCCTTCAGCGTGGCGCCTGGACCGTCGGCGACCACTCTGCCGTGGTTCAGCACGACGACTCGATCCGCGATCTCATCGGCCTCGGCCAAGTGATGCGTGGCGAAGACCACGGTGCGGCCCTCGTCGCCGAACTCGCGCATCATTCGCCAGAAAGCCTGTCGGGACTCGACGTCCATCGCCGACGTCGGCTCGTCGAGGAAGACCACTTCAGGGTCTCCGGCGATCGCGATCGCGAACCGCACTCGCTGTGCCTGTCCGCCTGAAAGCCGATCGGTCCGTTCGTGCAGGAGGCTGCGAATCTTCGCCTGCTCGATCACCTTGTCCAACGGCGCGGGGCGATGGTACAGGCGCCGCACCAGGTGGAGCGCTTGGCCGACGCGAACGCCGGGGGGCAGGCCGACCGCGGAACCCGATTGCAGCATGGCGCCGACGCGGCCGTCCGTGACGGCCTGGCTCGGGTCCGAACCGAGGACCTCGACGGCACCTTCCTGTGGCCGGATGAGGCCGAGAAGCACCGAGATGGTCGTCGACTTCCCGGCGCCGTTGGGACCGAGCAGGGCGAGCACCTCGCCTTGCCGGACGTCCAGGTTCAATCGGTCGAGAGCCGTCTTGGTGCCGTAGCGGTGCGTGACACTGCGAAAGCACAAGGCAAGCGGGCGCAGCAGGTCGGGGTCGGGGCTGGCCGCACCGGCTGCTTCGATCGAAAGAGTGGACAACTGCGAAGTCTCCCGACAGCGGCGTGGATCGCGGCTTGATGTCGAGGATACTGCCGGAGCTCGCAGAAAACCGCGCGGTCGATCGGTAAGTACTCGGTCAAGCGACGCGTGCTCCCCGGCCGCGCCACCCCTTCGGCTCCTGGGCCACCTAGCGTCCAGGTCGGTCGGCGATCGCATGCCGACAGACGTCACATCACGCCATGAGGAGGCCGAATGACCCTTGGTGACAAGTCACTGCACTTCCAGGGCAAGGGAACGGACCTGAGCGCTCTGCAGCAAAGGATCGAGGAGTACCTGAAGTCCGATGGCTTCTCGGTGCAGTCCTCGGCTCCGAGCGACCAGGGAACGGTGCTGCAGGCAAAGAAGGGGGGATTCCTCCGAGGGGTCGTCGACGCCGACCGGGCGCTCACCATCATGATCTCGGGCGGCCCGGACGACTTCACGGTTCGAGTGGGCATCGGCAAGTGGTTGGAGCATCTCGGAGTGGCCGTCGTGGAGACGTTGCTCATCTCCGATCTGTTCCTCGTCATCGACGTCGCCGAGACGGCGTGGAACTTCGAGGTCGAAGACAAGCTCCTCAAGCGGATCGAGGCGATCGTCGGCTGAGCGACAGGAGCCCCATGGCACCAAGCGCCGGCGTGCTTGCTCACCGGCTCGCCACTGGTTCCTACTCAGCTCGGCCACTGCACACCATGTCCTGAGACGAGCGTCTGGGCTGGTAGTACGATGCGCGTCGTACACCGCATTGGCGGAGGAACGGTGACGATGAAGAACGCACTCAGGTGGCGGCGTCTTTCGTGGCTCGGCGGCCTCGTCGCCGTCGTTGTGATGTTCGGCTGGATCGGGCCAGTCGGTGCCTCGACCATCAGTCCCTACCCGACGGGTTCGTCTGGCTATGACGTCGGCCAGCCAAACTGCAGCGACACTCCTCCTGGTGGCTTCGCCATCGTGGGGCTCGGCGGAGGTCGGCCGTTTACGACGAACTCCTGCCTTTCGAGCGAATGGCGAACGGCCTCTGATTTCTCTGCAACGCCCGGTCCGGCGCTCTACTTCAACACGGGCTACGCCGGAGCCTACGGGCGCGATGTGACCTCTTCGTGCGCGACATATGCCGGACCGTCCCTGGCCGGGGTCCCGAAGCACGATCAGGGCACCTATACCAAAGCGTGGGAGATCGGCTGCAGTGAGTTCGCCTATGCAGCGGCGACTGCCCAAGCTCACAACGAGGTTCCGAGTGTGTGGTGGGCGGATATCGAGACCGGGAACAGCTGGTCGACGAGCCGGACCGTGAACCAGTTCGCCGTCGATGGCATCTCCTACGAGATGCAGAAGTTTGCACCCGGCATGTCGGGCGTCTACTCGTACGCGACGGCCTGGGACAAGCTCGTCGGGGCTGGCTTCACGGCCACACCGCCGTTCGCCGGCGACTGGGGACCGGGTCTCAGCTGCGCCACGGCAGGCTTCAGCGGGGCACCCGTTTGGGTCGTCCAAGGGGGGACGACGAGCGGCGTGGACACGGATTCCGGCTGCGGCTGACCTGGTCGCGTGTGGCTGACCGGGCCGGCTTCGCTGTTCGCTCGATCGGCCGCGCCTCAGCTCGTGTGGTGGGAGTCCGCGTACGGGTGGACCCGGACGGGCGCCGGCCGCGTACTCGAGCAGGAGACCTCGCCCGCTGCCTTCCTTGCGCGTCTGCTCACGCTGCCCGACCGCTGGGCCGCCTTGACGGACCGGTACATCGAGGCGCTCGACGAGGTGGTCGCCCGTCGCTCGGCGATGGCGCCTTCTCGCCGACGACCCAAGGCCCGACCCGCGATCAGCCCACCAGCGATCTCGCCGAAAGGCATGCGATGCTGGTCGGCCGGCTGTTCGGCAGCGACTCCGAGGGCCGCCTCGAACGGCTGGCCACGCACCATGCCCTCGGAGGTTCGGACCCGAGCGACCTGCAGGCGCAGCTCACTCGGCGACGAGGAGACGTGGTAGCAGCGCGCCACCAGGTGACTGGCGCGCTCGACCGTTCACCTGGGCATCGCCCGGCGCCGCCGTGCCAACAGCGCGCCCACGTCGCCTCCCGCCGGGACCATCAGCCGGGGGACCCGGCGAGCATGACGGGCGACGAGCAATACGCCCCGTGTGATGTGCCGAAACGGTTGGCACTCTGCCGCGAAACGGTTGACACTCTGCCACGAGGATCCTAGAGTTCGCAGCGGTATATCTCGAGCGCTCCCGGTTGGGGAGTCGAGGCGGTGTCTTCATGCGCCGTTGTGGAGAGAACCCCACATCTTCGTGGAGGAAAGGAACCTGGTATGAGGCTACGGCCAGTCGTTGCAGTTTCGGGGCTCTGCACTCTTGCGCTTCTAGGTATTGGCGCGGCGGCACCTCTCGCCGCTGCCGCCTCGCGAGGTGTCACGGCGGTGACGCACACATCTGACCACCCCGACACGAGCACAGCGCCGGGCGCATGCACCACGCCATCGGTGGGTGGACCGGTGTGGGCAAATGACAACCTGTCGTTCCGCTTCCGGGTCGTGTCGACCGGCAAAGACACCTACACAGTGACAATCACAGCCAGCGGGAGCTATGACGGCTTCGCCAGCCGATTCACTGGCGCCTGCACAGCGCAGCGCGGGTCGGTGAACGGATGGGTCAACTACCAGGTCACGTCCACAGCCGCGCCGGACCCGTCGAACTTGCCGCCTCAGGAGGCAGGCAGCGTGCCACAGACGACAATGCTGGAGCAGCTGTTCCTCACAAAGGCCACCATCACGTCGAGCCACGGGTGGCGGTACACGTACACGATCACAGGCATGCGGTGCGTGACATCGTCAACAGGTCCGTTCTCCTGCAGCTGAGGCGGTAGCGGCTGCTGAACGGCTTGTGGGTCGAAGTAGGCGTGGCGGCGATGGTTCGACGAACTGCGAATCGTCGGGGAGCCTGACCCCACCTTCCGCTCGAAGGAGGGCGGGGTGAGGTAGGGGCTATTTGCTTTGCCCCTCGATGTATGCTTTTCCCTTCGAATCGCGGGACGGAGGCGAGAGTATCCAGCCCGGCGAGGGGAGCCCAGTGCCTCGGGCGCGGCCGCTTTACCTCCCCCATCCCTCGGCCCGCTCGACGCGGTGCATCTCTGGATTGTCGAGCTCTGCGACGAACTCCCTAAACCGGCGGGCGTGCTCGATCTCAGCCGGTAGCGCTTGAACTGCTCGGGAGTCGGCCCGTGGGCCGTTCGGCGCCACCGTGCCGGCAGAGCACCCACGTCTGGCCCTGTCGGCTCTGGAGCCGGGCAGGCGCCCAAACCCCTGCTACCACGGGCGACGACGGCGCCACACGGGCGCACACAGGGCCGAGCGGGGACGACGGGGAGCCCATGGCTAGAACAGTCCCGGTCTCGAGACCTGAGTTGGTCGATGACTGTCAACCCTGCGCCGTAGGCTCTCCGCGCATGAAGGAAGATGTCTTGGAAGGCACGTTCGTGCTCGAGGGATACGGCGGTGTCGAAGTAACCGAGCACCAGCCAGGAAAACTCCGATGGACGACCACTGATGACGGGCGATGGATCATTAGTCTCGTCACGTCCGGCCAATTCCACCTTCCAGATGGTGCACCCCAGGAAGTTTGGCTGCGTTTCGATGACAAGGATGGGCGCACTCTGATGAGGCAGCCCATGGGTGTACAGAGCGTCGTCACGTGGCTCGCCTCGGGCTCGTCCCCCGTCTGAATTCCCCCGCGGCCTCGCCTCCCCCTGCTCCGTTCCCGGTGGCGCCCGGCTCCCGGCCCCCGGCGGCTGCGCGGGGGTTTTGGCCCGCCGTGCGCGCTGTTCCTTGCCTTCTCAACGAAACTCGAGTGGGGACGGAGGGATTCGAACCCTCACTGGGGGCGGTTTAAGCGCCTTGCCTCTGCCGGTTGGGCTACGTCCCCCGGCAACAGTCTGACTGTTCGCACCACCGGCCGTGGCACGCCGTGGCCC
>JAJZMN010000268.1 GCA_021850345.1 Actinomycetes bacterium
CGATGTGTGGCGACGATGCCGTCGCCACAGGGGTTGGACCCGGTCTCGCCGCCAAACGTCTCCCTGCGCACCCGTCAGACGGAGCGCTCGCGCTCGTAGCTCGACACCGGCAGCACCCATGGCGTGGCGTTCAGGGTGCCAGAGATCGAAACCGTCGGCTCACCCGCGGGCCCTGGTTGCCAGCTCGTCACGGCGTCGTCGAGCCGGCCGGAGAGCGCACCGCTGCGCTCGACACTGCAGCACCGGTCCCGTTCGCCAGTGACGTCGAGGATGTCGACGACGGCCCTGGTGTCGACGACGGCCCTGGTGTCGACGACGGCCCTCGTGTCGACGACGGTTCCGCCGTCGATATGGACGCCGGTGTGGACGTCGGTGTCCGTGTCGACCTCGCCGCGCCGACCGGCCACACTTCTGGGTAGGTGAAGCGCTCGGCACGCCCGCCCCGCTCTTCGGTGATGACCGAGAAATGCCCGTCGATCGGTGCAGAGAGCGTGACCGTCGTCGCCTCGAGATCGACCGGCGCGACGGCGCAGTTGGGCACACAGGTGTCGGCGTCCGACCTCCCCTGCCCGACGGCGCCGCTCGACGACCAACTTGTCCACGCAAGGTTCGTCACGATGTTGCCCTCGTCGACGCTGAAGTCGATCTGGCGCGGATCTCGTCCGGCGTACGTGCCCGCGATCAAAAGCGGGGTCCGTATCGCCGATGTCGACGAAGGCAGCTGCCCAGCGGACCGCGAGGACTTCCTCGGCGGCATCGTGAGGTGTATCGGCCGAGACCTGGAGGAGGTGGCCGGTCGAGAGCCCGACACCGCAGTGGACTTCGTTGTGGAGCGCGCGCGAGGCGGTGCTGGCCCGCTGGAAGGAGAGAGAGCGGTCGTCGAGGCGGGGCTCGTCGAGCCGCCAGAGCTCCCCACTGCGCCGCGGCCCTGCGCGCCGCCACGGGCCGCGGCCGGAGGGGCGAACGCCGACGCGGGGGTAGCGGGAGAGGAGCCGAACGCGCCAGCCGCCGTGGCGGCCGTGAGACCGACGGCAATGCCAATACCGATGCCGACGACCACGACACGATCTCTCATCTCTCACCCCCTTCGTTGCATGAGCCCCTCAGCTCGCTGCGACGACGTTCCCCATCCCCTATATAGCACTGGCGGCATATCGAATTTCTGCAGGCAGCAGAAAAGATCTTCCGGCTCCCCCACGGGCCCACGACCACGCCCCCCGCAGACCATCCACGCCCTCCGCAGGCAGGTGGTCGGTGCTGCAATTCGGCGGCGGCGATGGCGGCTGCTCGTACTGTAACCGGGCTTGCCATGTGCGATGCGACCCACTGGGCGACGGCGTCCTCCGGCCAGGACGCCGCGAGGCCCGGCACCCGGCTCTTGCGGTGCGAGCGTCGACGAGCGTCGAGCACCGATGCCATGCTGCCGATTTCCGCCTCTCGAGGTGGCGATCCCTCCCTCGCCGGGTTCCCACCGTCGACAGGCCCGCCGCCGCCACGCTCGAGACATCTGCAGACTCGCCGCGCTTTTCGATCGATCCCGAGAGCGGGTTCTCGAAGAGCCCGGGCAGCCGATCTTTCCCGACGTCGCCGGAACGCTCGGGGCCGTTCCGGGTCCTTCGCGGCATCGGGCTCGAGCACCCGTCGACAGCGCTCCACGGCGCGCCCTCTATCCTGGTGGCTTGCATACACGCCGCCCCGGTTGCCGGGCGCCGGCCGGCACCGCCCCGGTCGCCTGCGCACACAAAGGAGAGCCCCGCCGATGAGCACGCCGCAGCCCCCCGCCGACCCAAGGGGCGCCGTCCCCTTCCGGGTCGCCGACCTTTCCCTCGCCGAGTTCGGACGCAAGGAGATCGAGCTCGCCGAGCACGAGATGCCCGGCCTCATGGCGATGCGGGAGGAGTTCGGCAACAAGCAGCCCCTTGCCGGCGCGAGGATCACCGGCTCCCTGCACATGACGGTCCAGACGGCGGTCCTCATCGAGACCCTCGTGGCACTCGGCGCGTCGGTGCGATGGGCGAGCTGCAACATCTTCTCCACCCAGGACCACGCTGCTGCCGCGATCGCGGTCGGGCCCGACGGCACGCCCGACAGCCCCAAGGGCGTCCCGGTGTTCGCCTGGAAGGGCGAGACGCTCGAGGAGTACTGGTGGTGCACCGAGCAGGCGCTTCGCTGGCCTGGCGAGCCCGGCCCGACGATGATCCTGGACGACGGCGGCGACGCCACGATGCTCGTCCACATGGGCGTCGAGTTCGAGAAGGCCGGCGCTGTGCCCGGCGACGAGACGGCCACGTCCGAGGAGATGGCGGTCGTGCTGGGTGTGCTGCGTCGGGGTTTCGCCGAGGACCCTGTCCGCTGGACGGCGATCGCGAGCGGTATCCGCGGGGTGACCGAAGAGACCACGACCGGCGTCCACCGGCTCTACGAGCGCCAACGCGAGGGCACCCTGCTCTTCCCGGCGATCAACGTGAACGACTCGGTGACCAAGTCGAAGTTCGACAACAAGTACGGCTGCCGGCACTCCCTCGTCGACGGCATCAACCGGGCGACCGACGTCCTCATCGGCGGAAAGCTCGCGGTCGTCTGCGGATACGGCGACGTCGGCAAGGGGTGCGCGGAGTCGTTGCGCGGGCAAGGTGCGAGGGTCGTGATCACCGAGGTCGACCCGATCTGCGCGCTCCAGGCCGTCATGGAGGGCTTCGAGGTCGTCCGACTGGACGACGTTGTGGCGGCGGCCGACATCTTCGTGACCGCGACCGGCAACCGCGACATCATCACCGCAGACCACATGGCCCGGATGAAGCACCAGGCCATCGTGGGCAACATCGGCCACTTCGACAACGAGATCGACATGGCGGGCCTCATGGCGACGCCGGGGATCCAGCGGGTCAACATCAAGCCCCAGGTGGACAAGTGGGTGTTCCCCGACGGGCACGCCATCATCGTCCTCTCCGAGGGCCGGCTCTTGAACCTCGGCAACGCGACGGGGCACCCGAGCTTCGTGATGTCGTGCTCGTTCACGAACCAGACGCTCGCTCAGCTCGAGCTCTACACCCGCGCCGAGGCGTACGACACCAAGGTGCACGTGCTGCCCAAGCACCTCGACGAGAAGGTCGCGCGCCTGCACCTCGACGCGCTGGGTGTCCGCCTCAGCGCGCTGACCGCCGAGCAGGCGGCCTACATCGGTGTGCCCGTCGACGGACCGTACAAGCCCGACTCGTACCGGTACTGATCCCCCGGGTCCCCCTGGTACCACAGAGGGCCTCCGCGTCGCAGTTGACCTCAGGGAGCCTTGGCGATGGCGACGAGCGTGCGCTCGATGCCCTCGTCGTCGACGTCGAAGTGGGTGACGAGGCGTACCGCGCCGGGTGCCACCATGTCGGCGAGCACGCCGCTTCGCGCCAAGAAGTCGATGACGCCGAGGGGCTCAGGCGGCCTGAACACCACGAGATTCGTCTGGACCCGATCGGGATCGACACCGGCGGCGGGCCAACGCTCGGCGACTGCTGCTGCGAGTCGCCGAGCCCGCGCGTGGTCCTCGGCGAGCCGGTCGACCATCGTGGTCAGCGCGACGAGCCCCGCTGCCGCGATCACACCCGCCTGGCGCATGGCGCCCCCAAGGCGCTTTCGCTCGAGGCGCCCTCGCTCGATGACGTCGGCCGGCCCGGCGAGGAGTGAGCCCACCGGCGCGCACAGCCCCTTGGACAGGCACGACATCACGGTGGTCGCGTGGGCGGTGATGGCCGCGGGGTCGACCCCGGTCGCGACAGCCGCATTGAACAGCCGTGCACCGTCCATGTGGACCGGCAGCGCGCCCGCGGCTGCCCGCATTGCGCCGAGCGCCTCGAGCGTCCAGGGCACCCCGCCTGCCGCCATGTGCGTGTTCTCGACGCACACCAGGCACACCGCCGGCTGGTGGTAGACCGCAAGGTCGATCGCGCGTCGGATGTCATCGGGATGGACGATGCCGTCGTCGTCGGGCACGGTGTGGAACTGGACGGCGGCGTTGCGCGCGGCAGCTCCGAACTCGTATGCGACCACGTGCTGGGTGCGGCCCGCCACGACGGCCCCGCCCGCCTCCCCGAGCACGCGCAACGCGACCTGGTTCGCCATCGTCCCTGAAGGGACGTAGAGCGCCGCGTCCTTGCCTACCCGGGCCGCGTAGACCTCCTCGAGCGACCGGACCGTGGGGTCCTCGCCGAACCCGTCGTCACCCACCTCTGCGCTCGCCATTGCCCGACGCATCTGGGGGGTCGGGCGAGTGACCGTGTCGCTTCGCAGATCGACGATGCCAGTGCGGGCCGTGCCGTGGGCGCCGTGGGCGGTCATGGCCGGATGGTACCGGTCGTCGTCGCTAATCTGCGGCCGTGCCCGACCCTCGAGACCTATTGCGCCACCCGGTCGACGCCGCGACGTTGGACCGCACCGGCATCATGGCAGTGCTGGGTATCCGCGCCGTCGAGCTCAGCCCGACACGGGTGGTGCTCGAGGTGCCCATCACCGAGTGGCTGCACCAGCCCCACGGCGTCCTCCATGGCGGGGTCTCGGCGTTGCTCGCCGAGACCGCTGCCAGCTATGGCGGTACCCTGGCCGCGCCGCCTGGTCATCTCGTCATGGGCATCGAGCTGAACGCGAGCCATCTGCGCGCGATGCGCGACGGCGTCCTCACCGCCACTGCGACGCCAGCGAGGATCGGCCGCACCCTCCAGGTCTGGGACATCGACCTGACCGACGACGCAGGCCGGCGCATCTGCCGTGCCCGCTGCACCCTCGCGGTCTCAAGACCCAAGGAGAGCGGCGCACAGTAGGTAACTGGTCGTACCTTAGGTAGTACCTTTGTCCTCACGGTGGTCGTACCTGAGGTGCGAACACTGGTCGATTGCCACATTTCCTGTTCGAAGACGGTAAGATACCTGGATGCCGTCGCCGAACTTCCCGATTCCCGCGGGCTCCATCGGCGTCATTCTTCCTCCCATGGCCCCTGGGGCCCTCGGAGTCCACTCTCTTCGTACCAACGGTACGACCAAGCTTCCTACCTTTGGTAGTACCGAACAGATCGTCGCGGACTGCCAGGCGGCCGAGGCGGCGGGCGCGAGCGCCATCTGGGCAACCGACCACCTCTTCTGGCGCCAGCCCACCCTCGAGTGCCTGACCGCGTGCGTCGTCGCGGCCACCGCGACCTCGCACGCGGTCCTCGGGACGTGCGTGCTGCAGCTTCCGCTTCGCAGCCCGGCGGTGGTCGCGAAGCAGGTCGCCGCGCTCCAGGTGCTCTCGGGCGGCCGATTCGTCCTCGGCGTCGGGGTGGGGAGCCATCCCGGCGAGTACGGGCGGGCCGGCGTCGACTACGCCACGCGTGGACGACGTTTGGACAAGGGCATCGCCGCGCTGCGGGCGGCGTGGACACACGCCGGTGAGGACTATCGCCTGGCGCCCGCACTCCCCGCCCCGGTCTGGGTGGGCGGCGCCAGCCCCGCGGCGATCGAGCGCGCGGCCACGCTCGGCGACGGTTGGGTACCGCTCTTCTTGGACCCGCCCACCTTCGCCAGCCGTCTCGCCCAGGTCCGCGATCTGCGATCGGCCGCAGGAGGCGACCCCGCAGAGCTTGCAGCGGCGGTGGTCATGGTCGCCCACGTCGACGCCGACGAGCAGCGAGCGCGTGAGCGGGGCACCGGCTGGCTTGCCGCGCTCTACGGCATCGCGCCCAAAGCGTTCGCCCGCCATCTCGTCGCCGGGCCCGCCACCCTCGTGGCCGACGCGGCGCACCGCTACCTGTCCTCGGGCGCGACACACGTCGTCGTCCTCGTCGCAGCCGATCACCCGATGGAGCACTTCACGGCGCTGATGGAGGCCGCCGCGCCGGCGAGCAGGAAGACCAGGGCGGCCGTTCCCCACTTTGCAACGTCAGGAGCGAGCGTATGAGTCGTCACCACATCGCGATCCTCGGGGCCGGCATGACCGATATGAGCCGGCGAGACCTCTCTCCCGAGGCGATGGCCGACCAGGCCGTCCACACGGCGCTCGACGACGCCGGCATCGACGCCGACCGCCTCACCCTCGTCGTCGCCAGCAACGCGTTGGGCGGGCGCCTGTGCGACCAGGGATGCATCCGGGGGCAGTCGTGGATGCGCAAGGGCGGCCTCGGCAATGTCCCGGTGGTGAACGTCGACAACTCGTGCGCCGGTGGCGCGTCGGCACTTCAGCTCGGCGTCCTCGCCGCGCGTGGCGCAGATGGGCCCGTGCTCGTCGTCGGCGTCGAGAAGATGTGGACCGGTGACCGGGCGGCCACGCTGGCGGGCATCGAGGACGGGCTGCCGAGCGACTACCGCGCCGACATGCGCGCCCGCTTCGAGGCGGGCGAGAACCCCGGCGGCAGCGTGCTCATGGCGCTGAACAACCGGTGGGCCAAGGAGTGCATGACCAAGCACGGCGCGACGCTCGAGCAGTTCGCGGCCGCCGCGGTCAAGGCTCGGCTGCACGCGAGCCGGAACCCCATGGCACAGGTCCAGACCGCCGTCACGATGCAAGAGGTGCTCGCCGCGCCGCAGGTGTCCGGCGTCCTCACCCGCCTCATGTGCAGCTCGTTCACCGACGGCGCGGCGGCCCTCGTCCTGGTGCCGGGATCTGCGGCCCCGGCGCACGCGCCGCGTATCATCGCGTCCGTGGCGCGATCTGGGAACGGCGAGATGGACTACCACGACCGGCTCGCCGACACCGCGGCCGACTTGTGGGAGGCGAGCGGCCTCGGCCCCTCGGACTTCGACCTCGTCGAGCTCCACGACGCGACGAGCCCCGAGGAGATCTACGCACTCGAGTCGCTCGGCCTCTTCGGCATCGGCGAGGCCGGGCCGGCGACGCTCGCCGGTGACACGACGATCGGCGGCCGGCGGCTCACGGTGAACCCGAGTGGCGGTCTCGTCGGGCGCGGCCACCCCCTGGGGGCAACGGGCATCGCCCAGGTGGTCGAGCTGGCCACCCAGCTGCGCGACCGCGCGGGTGAGCGCCAGGTCGCCGGGGCCCGGCTCGGGCTGGCGGTCAACACCGGCGGGGTGATCGAGGGCGACGCCGCCTACATCGGGATGCACGCCGTCGCCGCAGGAGGGCGCTGAGCGTGGCGGGTATCACGGTGGTGGGTTCCGGCATCTCGGTCCCCGACAAGGTCGTCACCAATGACGACCTGACCGCCACGCTGGACACGAGCGACGCGTGGATCACCGAGCGCACCGGGATCAAAGAGCGTCACGTCGGGGGCATCACCTCCCAAATGGCGATCGAAGCCGGTCGCCGTGCCATCGAGGACGCCGGCCTCGTGCCCAGCGACATCGACGTCGTCCTGCTCTCCACGACCACCCCCGACGCGCTGGTGCCCGGCACGTCGGCCACCGTGCAGGCCGGCATCGGCGTCCCCGGCGGTGCGTTCGACGTGAACGCCGCCTGCTCGGGCTTCGTCTACGGCCTCGTCGTCGCTGCGGGCCTGGCCGCCATCGGCTCGGGCAGGGTGCTCGTAGTGGGTGCCGACGCGCTCAGCCGGATCACCGACTGGGACGACCGGACGATGGCCGTGCTCGTCGGTGACGGCGCCGGCGCGGTCGTCGTCGAGCCGGTGGACGGCCCCGGGGACCTGTTGTCGTGGAACTTCGGCGCGGACGGAACCCTGCGCCACCTGCTCATGTGCGACCACGGGGGCTACCTGTTCATGGACGGCAAGGAAGTCTTCCGCAAGGCCGTTCGCGTAGTCGTCGAATCGGCCGAGCGCGCCTTGTCGGACGCCGGCCTCTCTGCCGCCGACATCGACCTGCTCGTCCCCCATCAGGCCAACCTGCGCATCATCCAGGCCGCCTGCCAGCGCCTCGGCATCCCCGAGGAGCGCACCGCGGTCGTCATCGACCGCTACGGCAACACCTCCTCGGCCTCGATCCCCCTGGCGCTCGACGACGCGCTGCGAAACGAGCGCGTGTCACCGGGGGACCATCTTCTCCTCACGGGCTTCGGCGGGGGGATGACCTGGGCGAGCGCGGTTCTACGCTGGAGGGGATGACCCAGACCGCGAGCAGCAGGGAGCGCCACGCCCCCCTGGTCGTGCTCGCCGCCGGGCGGGCGACCCGCTACGGGGGCGTGAAGCCGCTCGCGCCCGTCGGCGTAGGTGGCGAAGCCGTCATCGACGTGCTCGCGAGCGACGCGCTCGCGGCGGGGTTCCAACGCATCGTGCTCGTGATCGGAGAGGACACCGGCGCCGCGGTCCGCTACCACGTCGAGCGCACCTGGCCGGATGACGTCGACGTCCGCTTCAGCGTCCAGCACACGCCCGACGGCACGGTCGGCGCGGTCTGCGCCGCGGCGTCCGCGCTGGACCCTGCAAGTCATTTCGCGGTGGCGAACGCCGACGATCTCCCCAGCGTCGGGGCGCTCGCATCCCTCGCGGCGCACCTCTCGGGTGAGGCGCCAACCGATGTGCTCGTCTCCTTCCGCCTCGCCGACACGGTCATCGGCTCGTCGCCGGTCACCCGGGGGCTGTGCACGATCGGCGACGACGGGACCCTTCTCGCTCTCGAGGAACGCCGGCACGTCACGCCCCTCCCCGACGGACGCTTCGTTGCCGACGACGGGCGCCAGCCCAGAGAGCTCGACCCCGACCAGCCCGTCTCGGTGAACCTGTGGGGATTCTCCCCCGCCATGCACGAGGTCTTCGCCGCAGCCATGGCGGTGCCGAGCAGCGGCGAAGTGCTCCTTCCCGACGTCGTCCACCACCTGCTCGTCGGCCGCGCGGACGGCGTGCTCGGCGGGGGCGGGGCACGCCATGGAGGCGCGGGACGCTTCCGCATCGACGTGCTGCGCGCCGCAGGGCGCTGCATCGGCGTCACGCACGCCGACGACGTCCCGCTCGTCACCGCCGCCCTCGCCCGGGAAGTGGGCCGTGGGGAGCGCCCCGCGACGCTGTGGACCTCGCGCCCCGCGACGCGCTCGGCGGCCCGCCTGCCATGACGCGCTCCGCCCGACTGGGGGCGGCGCTCGGCATCAACGTGGCTCTCGTGGCCGCGGAGGTCGTCGCAGGCGGTATCGCCCACTCCTCGGCCCTCCTCGCCGATGCGGGGCACAACCTCGCCGACGTGGTCGCGGTCGTCGGCGCGCTCGGCGCGCTTCGTTGGACTCTCAGGCCACGGAGCGACGTTCGGTCCTTCGGGAACCACCGCGGCACGATCCTCGCCGCGCTCGGCAATGCCGCGCTGCTCGCGGTGGTCACCTGCGCGGTCGGCGCGCTCGGCGTCGACAGGCTCGTTCACCCGCTGCCCGTCGACGGGGCCCTCGAGGCGGTCGTGGCGGGCGCAGCGCTCGTCGCCAACGCGGCCGCCGCCTGGGTGCTACGAGACCCCACGGGGGAGCTGAGCATGCGAAGCGTCGCGCTGCACATGTTGGGCGACGCGGCCGCCTCCGGCGCGGCCGTCGTCGCCGGCATCCTGATCGTGGCGGTCGGGCCGGCAGCCGAACGCGCGGACTCGGCGGCATCGCTTGCGGTCGCGGTCCTGATCGGGCTCCAGGCGGTGCGCCTCGTGCGAGAGAGTGCCGACGTGCTGTTGGAATCCACCCCCCCCGACGTGGACCTGCCCTCCCTGCGACGCGCCGTGACGGCGGTGCCGGGCGTCGGAGAGGTCCACGACCTGCATGTCTGGAGCCTGTCGAGCGACTACCGGGCGCTGTCCGCACATCTGGTGCTGGAGGGCCACCCCACGCTAGAAGAAGCCCAGCGGGTGGGCGAGAAAGTGCGTGGGCGGATGCTGCACGACTTCGGGATCGCGCACACCACCTTCGAGATGGAGTGCGAGCGGTGCGACGAGGAGACGCCCGATCCGTGCGGCATGGACGACCACCACGTCGGGCCGACGCCCACCGAGCTCTCTCGCTGAGCGCACGCGAAGGGCATGCCCGGCCGGGCGTGCACCGTGCCCCCCGCAACGGTGCCCGCGGCCGGTGCCCGGACGCAGTGCCCGGACGCGGCGAGACCCCGAGTAACCGTCCGGCCGGAACCGTCCAGCTCCTCGGGGCCACGCCCACGGCGACCCGCTGCCGACGTTCCCGGAGCAGTGTCGGACAGCCCCGTTCCCGCCGACCGCGTCATCGGGCTCCAAGGAACCCTCCGACTCGTTGGACGAGCCACCTCGTTCGAATGGCCTTCCCCCGCCTGCCGGGCTACGCCTTCCGGCGCCTTCCGGTCCCGTCGGCCGACCTTGCGGCCTTCCGTCGGGGCACCGGGCTTGGCCTTTCGGCCCGCCCTTTTTCTCGTTCGTCGGTCCGCCTTTCGGCGCCCCTCCGTTCGATGGCGGGTTCGATCACTCGAACAATCGAGAGAGTGCTCCTCCTGCGACAAGAACGCAAGAGGTGCACGCGAAATCCCGAAGTTGTCCCCATGAATCCGAGCTGGGTCCCCAGGTGGGGATCCTTCATCCCCAATGAAGGCCACCCATGTCCCCAGGCCGTCCCCAGCTCCAGGAGTGGCGAGGCGGGACAGCACGCGGCAGTGGCGTCACGGGGTCCAGCCGCGAGGCCGCTTGCGGCGCCGTAGAGTCCGCCCCGATGTCTGCGATGACCGCACAGCACGGCGCGGACGGCAAGCTGCGCTGCCCCTGGGCGATCGGCCCGTGGCTCACCCCCTACCACGACGACGAGTGGGGCACGGCGCTGCACGAGGACCGGCGCCTCTTCGAGCTGCTGGCGCTCGAGGGCGCGCAGGCGGGTCTCAGTTGGCTCACCATCTTGAAACGCCGCGAGCACTACCGGCGCGCCTTCTGCGGCTTCGACCCCGCGGTGGTCGCGGGGTTCGGCGCGCAGCAGCTCCGCGAGCTCATGGCGGACCCCGGTGTGGTCAGGAACCGCCTGAAGCTCGAGTCAGTGGTTGCGAACGCCGCGGGGGTCTCGAGGATCCAATCGGAGCTCGGCAGCTTCGACACGTACCTCTGGGACCGCGTGGACGGTGAGCCCGTTCGCAACACGTGGCAGTGCGCCACACAGGTGCCTGCGCAGACGCCGCTGTCCGTCGCCCTCGCCAAGGACCTTGCGCGCCGCGGCTTCCGCTTCGTGGGGCCGGTCACCTGCTACTCGTTCTTGCAGTCCGCCGGGCTGGTCATCGACCACCTCGTCTCCTGCTTCCGCCACTCGCCGAACGACTAGACGCTAGGTGCCCGAGGTCGAGCTGGCCGACGGCGAGGTGCTCGAGGTCGAGCTGGCCGACGGCGAGGTGCCCGAGGTCGAGCTGGCCGACCCCTTGGCCGTCGGGCTGCTACCCGCTGTGAGCGACGGGCCTTGGAGGACGGTCACGTCGGCAACCTTCCAACGCCCGGCGACCTGACGCATGGTCACGACCATGCGCAGCACGTCGGTCTGCGGAGACGTGATCTTGTCGTTCACGTAGAGCTGGTCCACGACGGCGTAGACCGTCGCCTGGCCGCCGCCATAGCTCTGGACGTAGAGCGAGCGAACCTGCCCGCGCGATGAGGCGAGCGCCTTTTCGAGGTCCTGGCGGATGGCTGAGTTGAAGAACTTCTGGGCCTGAGTGGCGAAGTTGCCCGTCGCCATGGAGGTGACCGCGCCGAAGTCCGCGTCGACGGTCTTCGCGTCGAAATTGGTGAGATCGATGAGGAACGAGCGCGCGGACGCGCTCGCCTGTGCCTCTCCCGTCTGACGTGCGTGAAGCCCGGCCCATGCGATGCCGAAACCGATCGTGCCCGCAAGTCCGAGGGCCGCCAGGACCGCGAGGCCCGCCACCCACGGGCCCGAGCGTCCACCCGTGACCCACCGCGGGCGGGCGCGCCGGTCCTCGGCCTCGTGGGGCGCCTGCGCCATCTGCTCGTCGGGCGCCTGCGCAGAGATGGTCCCCGACGCAGTCTCGGGTACGTCGGGCGCGTCGAGCACCCCCGTCGCCGCGGGCTCTTCGTCGTTGCCGGTCGCCGTGCCGACGACCTTCACTCCACTCGTCATGGTTCCCCTCTCCTCGTTCCGGTGCGCCACCTCTTGGTGGGGCACTTGCCTCCTCGTCTCGTCGTTCGTCTCGTTCGTCTCCTCGGGTTGCGCGTCCCCGGCATCACGCTCGGCGACGACGGCGCCGGCGAGCTGGGCGGACCCCCCACGCCAGGACGAGCGCCGGAAGGACGACGCCACCCAGCACGAGCAAGGGCACGTCGGATGGGCCGTGCTCGGAGCGATAGGCGGCGGTGGTCGCTGTCGGGTGGCTCGAGGCGCCCCAAGTCGCCGACGCGGCCTGGTCTCCCCGACCCCGCACCCGCGCGTCCGCCGGGCTCGGCGGGCGCAGCTGCCCCCCGGCGGCGGGCGTGAACCCCGGCTGGGTCGCCTCCCCGGCGCCGTTGCCGAGCTCGGTCTGGCACGCTGCACCGGGGCGTACCGCAGGCAAGCCAGCGGGCGTCGGGTACTGGTCTCCCATCGGCGCGCCCGGCGGCAGGAGCAGACGGGTGCGCAGGAACGTCTGGTCGGGGTTCGCGCTCACGCCCGAGGTCAGCGGCTTCGCGGTGCCGGTGACCGCGACGGATGTGACGGCGCCGAAGAAGTACCTGTTCAGCCGCAGCGCCGACGAGAGGTTCGAGAGGTTGGCCGGTGCGTCGAGGTTCGCGTTCAGCTGGGCGAAGTCGTGGATGAGGCAGGCGAAGTCTGGGTTCTGGCTCTGGGAGAGCTTGGCGAGCTCCCCAGTCGCCGCGCCACCGTTCGTGAGGTCTCCGACGACCGCTGTCTTCTCCGCAGCGAGCACTTTCACGATCGACTCGGTGTTGGCGAGCGCCTGGGTGAGCTGCGGTCCACCGGCGCTCACCGCGTCCATCACCGGTGGCGCGTTGGCGAGCAGGGCCTCGAACTGGTGCTGGTAGGCCAAGAAGCGCTGCGAGAAGGCCGTGCTCGCCGAGATGATCGTACGGATGTTGCCGGACTCGCCCTGAAGCGCCTGGGCAAGCTCAGTGAGCAGGTCGTTCAGCTTGCCCGGCGGGATCGCCCTCAAGAGCTTGGTCGCCTCGGCGATCACCACCCCCACTTGGGCGGGAACGTCGTTTCGGGCCACTGGAACAACGGCCCCCGAGCGCAGCGGGGGTACGCGCCCGCCATGGCGGGGAGTGAGCTCGACGACCTGCTCACCGAGGTCGTTCGCGATGCCGATGCTCGCGACGACGTCGCTCGGCACCGTCACGCCTGACTTGATCGACATGTCGACCTCCGCGCCCTTGCGCACGAGGCGCACCGCCGAGACGTCGCCCACAGGGACCCCGTTCAGCTCGACGGAGAAGTGTGTGTAGAGCCCAGAAGCGGTCGGGAACACCGCCGAGATCCTCGTCGTGGACAAGAACGGGTTGCCGAGCAGGTCGACCACGCCGTAGGCGACGAGCGCAGCGGCCACGAGGCCGAACACGACGAGATTGATCGCGAGCCGAGCGTTGCGCATCGTCACCCCTGCTTCGCGCACGTCGTGGCGGGTGTCTGTCCGGCACCCCCATCGGGCAGACCGCACACGATCAGGTTGTTCAGGATCTGCAGGAAGTTGGCGCGCACGGACTCTGACATCGACGCGTCGTGCGCTGGGAGCCACTGGAGGAGCTGCGCGAGATCCTGCTGGTGGATGGCCAACTGGCTGGAAACGGCTTCGAGCGCCTTGAGCTGGTCGACGATCTGGGGATACTCGCTCTGCAGAATTGTCGAACCTTGCTTGGAGACCGCATCGAGCGAGACGAGCAGTTGCTCGAAGCGTGTGGAGTTCTGGGCGAGGACCTTTGCGGTCGATGAGAGGTTCGAGATCGCCTTCGCGTCCGCTCCCGATGTCGGCGCCAGGGTCGATCCGAGCCGGTCGAGGCTGTGGACCACGGTCGTGATCTGTTTCGTGCGCGTGGCGTAGCCGGCGACGACTGTCGACAGGGAGTTCAAGAACTGGTGCAATGCGGCAGCCTCGCCCGAGAAGCCCTGACCGCCGGCGTTCACGATCTGAGCAAGGTCGCTCGCGGAGATCGCGCCGAAGACCTGCGATCCGTAGCCGATCACCTGTTCGACTGTCGGCACGATGCCCGTGCGCGCGATACGTTCCCCGTTCTCGAGGCGACCGACTGGGTGCCGGGGGACCGCCAGATCGATGAAGCGCTCGCCCAGGATCGTCGTGCGGTCGACCTTGGCGATGACGTTCGCCGGCACGTCCGCGCTCGTGTCGATCGACATCACCACCTTCGCCCGGTCACCGTCGAGCGAGATGGCGGTCACGCTCCCGACGGGGACGTCGGCCATCTTCACCTGGGCACCCTGGGCCAGTGTGCCGACATCGGCGAAGAGCGCGGAGGTGGTGATCGTGCCTGCCGAGCCGATCCCGCAGCCCGACAGACCCAGCGCGAGGAGCGCGGTCCCGAGCAACGAGGTGACTACGGTCACAAGCCCGCGGCGGGCGGTCACCGGCGCACGGCCTCGCGGGGTGGTCATCGATGCGCCTTCCAGTCGGCGCGGACGTCGTGGCGGCGGACGTCGTGGCGGCGGACGTCGTGGCGGTGGACGTCGTGGCGGTGGACGTCGTGGCGGTGGACACGGCTCGCGCCGCG
>JAJZMN010000105.1 GCA_021850345.1 Actinomycetes bacterium
GGTCCAGCTTTCAGGACGCAACATGGGACGCATTGTGGTCGGAGTTGACGGGTCCGCCTCCTCGAAGAAGGCACTGCGCTGGGCTGCCGACGAAGCCGAACGACGTGGAGAGGCCCTCGAGATCGTCCTGGCCTGGGACAACCCCTTCCGGGACATGTGGCTGCCATCCGACCCACCGGGGACGGATTCGCTGGCCCACTTGAGGGCCGGACTCGAAAGGACGGTCTCGGCAGTCCTGGGAGAGGAGCCGTCGGTCAAGGTCGACACCCTGGTGGTGGAGGGACACGCCGGGCAGGTCCTCGTCGACCACGCGAGGGGTGCGGACCTGCTCGTCGTCGGAAGCAGGGGACACGGGGGCCTGGCGGCGTCCTTCCTCGGCTCCGTGAGCTTCAACTGCGCCGCACACTCGCCGTGCCCCGTGGTCGTCGTGCGGGGGCCGGCACCCAACGGGTAAGCGGCCGTTCCCTTCGGCCCTACCGCTCCCGTCCTCCGATCGCCCACCCTGAAGGCGTGGGAACCGACGACGCCGCGTTCGACGAGGCGGCAGACGTACCCGAGGCCGCCGCGACCGAGGGCGATCCTCGGATCCAGCTCGCGCTGTTGTACCGCAACCTGCGGACGTCGCCGCGCGGGCTCACGAGCCTCCAAGTCGCGCGACGCCTCGTCCGCTACGGACCGAACGAGCTGACCCGCAGGCACGGCAGGCGGTGGCCGGGCACCCTCGGCCGGCAGTTCTCCCACCCCCTGGCGTTGCTCCTTGCCGCAGCTGCCGTCCTGGCAGGTGTGAGCGGAAGCCCGCGGCTGGCCGTCGCGATCAGCGTGGTCATCGTCCTGAACGCGCTCTTCGCCTTCTTCCAGGAGATCCAGGCCGAGCGCGCCGTCGAGGCGCTCGCCGCGTACGTCCCGGCGCAAGCACGCGTGCTGCGTGACGGCGCGCTCGTCGAGGTCGACGCGAAGTCGCTCGTACCGGGAGATGTCCTGGTGATCGAAGAGGGCGACCGGATCTGTGCGGACGGCAGGCTCATCGCCGGGTCGATCCAGGTCGACCTTTCGATGCTCAACGGGGAGTCGCGCCCGGCCGCCCGGTCGGCTGAATTCCTCGACACGGCCGGCGCACTGGTAGAAGCACGGGACCTCGTGTTCTCGGGGACCGACTGCGTCGGCGGAGAGGCGCAGGCGATCGTCACGAGCACCGGGATGCACACCGAGCTCGGCCGCATTGCCGCGCTGTCCCAGCGCGTCGAGAAAGAGGAGAGCCCGCTCGAGCGGCAGGTGAAGCGGGTGGCGTGGCTCATCGCCGCCGTGGCCGCCGGCGCCGCGCTGGCCTTCCTTCCCATGGGCGCGGCCGCGGGACTGTCGCTCGCGGCCGCGACCAGCTTCGCGATCGGGCTCTTGGTCGCCAACGTGCCCGAGGGATTGCTCCCCATCATCACGCTCGCTCTCGCCGTCGGCGTGCGCGACCTCGCGCGGCGCGGCGCGGTGGTGAAGCGGCTGTCGGCGGTCGAGACGCTGGGTTCGACGACCGTGATCTGCATCGACAAGACGGGCACGCTCACCGAGAACCGGATGACCGCGACCCGGGTGTGGGTGGCCGGGAACGAGCACCCCGAACTCGTCGTCCCGCCCGGTGCGTGGCCGGACGCGCCCGGCACGGTTCGCGCCCTCCTCCGCACCGCGGTCGCTTGCACGCACTTGCAGGCATCGTCGGCAACGAGCGGTTCTGGCGACCCCACCGAGCTGGCGCTCCACGCGCTCGCAGGCGCTCTCGGTGAGGGCCAGCCTGCGGTCGAACGCTCGGCGAGACGCCGGGCCACCTTCCACTTCGACCCGAGGGCGAAGCGGATGTCCACGGTCGACGAAGAAGCCGACGGCACCGTCGCCGTCCACACCAAGGGTGCGCCCGAGGCGGTGCTCCCTTGCTGCTCCCGCATCGCCACGGCCTTGGGCGACACGCGCGAGCTCACCGCGCAAGACCGCCGTGAGGTCTTGTCGGCGGTCGGACGGTACGCGTCGCAAGGACTTCGGGTGCTCGCGGTGGCAAGGCGCGTCGTCGAAGGCGGGGTGCCCGTGCGGAGAGAGGACGCGGAGCGGGAGCTCTGCCTCCTCGGGCTCGTGTCGATGGTCGATCCTCCGCGCCCCGAGGTCGCCCCCGCGATCATGCGTGCGCATCGGGCGGGGATCCGTTTCCACGTCGTCACCGGCGACAACGGCCTCACCGCCGCCGCCATCGCCCGTCAGGTCGGTATCGGCGGGCTCGGCTCACCGATCGTGACGGGCGACGAGCTCGACACGATGGACGAAGACCAGCTCGACGAGCTCCTGGGGGGCGGTCAGGAGATCGTGTTCGCACGCAGCTCCCCCGAGGCCAAGCTCCGCATCGCCGACGCGCTGCGATCGCAGGGTGAGGTGGTGGCGATGACCGGCGACGGCGTGAACGATGCGCCCGCGCTCCATCGAGCGAACATCGGCGTCGCGATGGGCAGGTCCGGGACCGACGTCGCCCGGGAGGCCGCGACCATGGTCCTCACCGACGACAACGCCGCGACGATCGTGGCCGCGATCGAAGCCGGGCGGCGGGTCTTCGACAACGTCCGCAAGTTCGTGCTCTACATCTTCACGCACGCAGTGCCCGAGGTCGTTCCGTTCCTCGTGTTCGCCCTCTCAGGCGGCGCGATCCCCCTGCCGCTCACCGTCATGCAGATCCTCGCCATCGACCTCGGCACCGACACCTTGCCGGCGCTCGCGCTCAGCCGCGAGCGGGCGGAGCCGGGGGTGATGGACCGCCCTCCTCGCTCGCAACGAGAGGGAGTGATCACCCGTCGCATGCTCGTCCGATCCTGGGGGTTCATGGGGGTGATCTCCGCAGTGCTCGTGATGGCAGGGTTCTTCGCGGTCCTGATCCAGGCCGGCTGGCATCCCGGAGCGGCCATCGTGGAGGGCACGCCCCTCGCGACGGCCTACCGGCAAGCCACCACCGTCGCCTGGCTCGGGATCGTCGCGTGCCAGGTGGGAACGGCCTTCGCCGCTCGCACCGAGTGGACGTCGTTGCGGGCTATCGGCGTGCTCAGCAACCGCCCCCTGCTCCTCGGGATCGCGGTTGAGCTCGCGTTCGCCCTCGCGCTCGTCTTCGTCAGGCCGTTGCACGGGTGGTTCGCGACGGCCTCACTCTCCGCAGGGCAGCTCGCGATCGTCGTGCCGTTCCCCTTCGTGGTCTGGGGCGCCGACGAGCTCCGCCGCTGGCGGATCCGACGCCGGTCTCCCGGGCAGGGGCTCCGCCGGATCGGCGCGGTCGTCGAGGCCGGTCCCGACCGTGCCGCGCCTCGCACGGCGCACCCCCGCCCGAGGTCGAAGAAGCGGCGGGTGGCACACAGGCCCGCCGCCGCAGCGCCAGCGCGGACGGCTCCCGGCTCAGGAACCGGCCGGTGACCAGTCGGAGCGAGAGGCGTACCGGTCGCGGCTCGTCGCCGATGTCGCGGAGACGCTCGACGAAGACCGTGTCGGCACTTGGATCGAGGCCGAGGGGGGCTCCGCCACCTCTCCGGCGGACTCGGCCATGACCGGCCTCTGGTCCGACCGACGTCAGTCCGCTGCCGGGGAGTCGCCGTCGCCAAAGGCGTGCAGGACCGCCTCGTGGAGTCGCTCGTTCGCCGCGCACACGAGCGACGTCGCGCCGAGGCGCCATGGTCTCCCGGCCGCGTCCGTCACCCGTCCCCCAGCCTCGCCGACGAGCAAGGCGCCGGCCGCGCTGTGCACCGTTGCGGTCGCGGCGAACAGCACGCACGCGGCGATTTGGCCGGTCGCCACGTACGCCAGGGCGAGGGTGGTGGAGAGGCAGCGGACGTCCCAGCGGTCCGAGTCGATCGCCTCTGCGACACGCCTCGCGGCAGCCTCGCGTCGAGCGCCCGGAGCGGGCCATGCGCCGACGTCGACCACCAGGCTCGAATCGGACGTCGAGAGCGGCCGGAGCCCCCGCTCCCCCGCCCGCCACGCACCGTCGCCGGCCTGTGCGACGAGCACGTGACCGTTCGACCCATCTCCAACCACCGCGATCGCGACATGCCCGTCTTCGACCATCGCGACGTTGACCGAGAACAGCGGGATGCCCGAAGCGAAGTTCCGGGTGCCGCAGATCGGGTCGACGAGCCAGTAGGGCGTATCGCCGGGCACGTCGCCGCCCCGCTCCTCTCCGACGACCGGCCAGGTGAAGGCGCGGGTGAGCGATCTCCGGAGGTGGTCTTCGATCGCGAGGTCGGCGTCGGTCACGACGTCACGGCCGGCCTTGGAGTGGACCTCCCCCGCTCCGCTACTTGCGAGCTGCAGCGCCTCGCGAACCGCGGCGACGGCGGTCGACGTCTCGCGGCGCAGCTCGGTCACGGCACCGTCAGCCCGGCGGGATGTCCCGCCGCGCAGCCGTGCCGCCTGCGTGCTCGGCCGCCGATCGAGGGTTGCCCACGGCGCTGCCGGGGCGCGGGCTTGCGATGTGACCGTTGCCGGCGGCGCTCCTGGGGGGGACGTGTGCGCCGTTGCCGCTCACCCTGCTGGGGTCCGCGCGATGGGCGGGACTCTTGCTCGCGGGCCGAGCGTGGTCCGACGGATCCGCTACATGGACGTATCTTCCGCCGCGCATCAACGACGAGATCGCCGCCAGCGCGCAGGCGATGGCGCCGAACGTGAAGGCGACGGTGAGGCCGGCCGCGAACGGGGTCGACAGCAGGTGGGGGAAGAAGCTCCTGCCGTTGAGCACCGCCGCAGCGTGGGCGGGCAGCTTGGCCAGCGTCGCCGGGCCGAGGATCTGCTTCACGGGGTTGTAGCCGAGCAGCGACGCGAAAAGGCTCGTGATGGGCGGCAGATGCGAGATGCCGGCGGCCGTGGCGGGAGGCACATGCTGTCGGACCAGCCCTCGGTAGAGGGACTGGGGCAGGTCCGAAGTGATGCCCGAGATCATCAGGGTGAAGAAGATGCCCATCGACAGGACCATCGCCGCGTTCTGGAAGACCCCGGACATGCCGGCTCCGGCGCCGCGCTGGTCTGGGGGAAGGCTGTTCATCACCGCCGCACGGTTCGGCGACGCGAACAGCCCCATGGCCGAGCCGTTCGCGAGCATCAAGAGCGCGAACTGCCAGTAGGAGAAATCGATCGGCAGGAAGTCGAAGCCGATGAAGGTGAGGGCGGCGATCGCCATCCCTGCCGTCGCGAAGGGCCGTGCCCCGTAGTGATCGGAGAGCACACCCGAGATCGGGCCGGCGAGTAGGAAGCCACCAGTCATCGGGAGCATGTAGATGCCCGCCCACAGCGGGGTGGCGGCGAAGCTGATGCCATGCAACGGCAGCCAGATCCCCTGAAGCCACAGGACGAAGACGAACATGAGGCCGCCCCGTCCGATCCCCGCCAGCAGTGCAGCGAGGTTGCCGAACAAGAACGCCCTGATCCGAAAGAGGCTCAACCGGAACATGGGATGGGCCACTCTCAGCTCGACGACGACGAAGGCGACCAGCAACACGACGCCTCCTGCAAGCTCCGCGATGACCCGAGGACTCCCCCAACCCATCGCAGAGGTGCCGTAGGGCTCGATGCCATAGGTGATGCCGACGAGGATCGAGGTGAGGCCGACGGCGAACAGAGCGTTGCCCCACCAGTCGATGCGCGCGGGCGACCGGACGCCGTTGTCCTTCAACTTGAGGTATGCCCATGCGGTCCCGAGCACGCCGAAGGGGGCAGACACGACGAAGACGAGCCGCCAGTCGACGGGCGCGAGCACCCCGCCGACGACGAGCCCGATGAACATCCCCGCGACGCCCACGATGTTGTTGATGCCGAGCGCCATTCCCCGCTGGTTGCTCGGGAAGGCATCGGTCAGGATCGCGGGCGAGTTGGCAAAGAGGAAGGCGCCACCCACTCCCTGGCCGATCCGCATCCCGACGATGAACGCGCCTGCGGCCTGCCCGTGCAGCCAGTTCACCGACAAGAGGACGGAGAAGAGCGTGAAGATGGCGAAGCCGAGGTTGTACATGCGGACTCGGCCGTAGATGTCCCCGATGCGCCCGAGGGTGACGACGAGGACGGCCGTGACGAGCATGAAACCGAGCAGGATCCACAGGAGGTAGAACGAATTGCCCGGAACCAACGGGTTCAGCGCGATGCCGCGGAAGATGTCGGGCAACGCGATGATCAGGATGGACTCGTTGATGGAGACGAGCAGGACGCCGAGCGTGGTGTTGAACAGGGCCACCCACTTGTAGGAGTCGGGGTGCTCGGCGCCGGATTGCTCACGGTCGTGCGAGCGGGACGCTCGCATCTTCGCCGACGCGCGCATCGTACTCGATGCGCTCACCTCCCCGGCCCTCCATCCGCGCGCCGGGGGGGCAGTCCGTCGGCGGGTTCGACGGCTGCGCTCTTCGTCCTCCTGCCCGTCCGGCCGCTGCACGACGCGCTCTCGACGAGCCGCTCGTAGACGTGCGCGAGCGCCTCGAGCTCCTGGTCGTCGAGCACCGAGAGGACCTCTGCGATTCGCCTGCGTTTGAGCTTGCGGAACCGCTCCACCATGGCGCGCGCCTCGTCGCTGAGCGAGAGGCGGACGACGCGCCGGTCGGAGGGGTCCGCCTCCCTCTCGACCATGCCATGAGCCACGAGCCGATCGGAAAGGGCGGTGCCCGCGCTCTCCGAGATGTCGAGCCGCTCACAGAGCTCGCCCATCGTGACGCTTCCGCCCGAGAGGGCGGTCAGCGCTTCCAGCTGGTGCGCGGTGAGCGACATCCACTTCCCTCGCTCCTGCGCGTCGGGACGGACCTCGAAGACCTTGCGGACGACCGGGGCGACCTCGGTGATCCGCGTGATCAGTGCCGATCTCCCAGAAGGTGACGGAGGGATCGGCCGGGCCCCCTCCTCCCGGCGGCGCGCAGCTGCGACAGAAGGATATTTCATTTATCGAAGAATCTATCAGATGAAGAGCGATGGGCCGCCACGGTGGGCGGAAGTGGTCGCCGCCGGGCCGCGTCGACCATCAGGTCAGGAGACCCGACGCGAGCTGGATCCGGCCCGAGTACCCCGATGCCCGACGGCGGAGCGCGTGACTTCGACGTCAGGCGCTGTGCCTGGCGAGGCGGCCGGGCTCTCCGGAAGGGGTCGCCGGGAGCTCCAACCGGACCGCCGCGCCGCCGCCAACCCGGTTGCGGACCGCTGCGCTCCCTCCGTGGGCGGAGGCGATCGCGTCCACGATCGCGAGCCCCAACCCGGCGCCGCCTTGCGCCCGGCTCCGGTCGCCGGTAGGGCGGGTGAAGCGCTCGAACGCGTGCGGCAGGTACTCCCCGGGGAAGCCGGGTCCGCGATCGAGCACCTCCAGCGTCAGCGTCGTGGCGTCCACCGAGGCAAGGAGCTCGACATCGCTGCCACGTGGCGCGAAGCGGAGCGCGTTGTCGACGAGGTTGTCCACGGCCTGGCGGAGGCGAAGCGGGTCGACGACGGCCGGCAGATCGTCGGGTGAGGACACGGAGAGCCGCACGCCTGCGGCGGCGGCCCGATGCTCGTTGACGCCCGCCACCTGATGGAGCAGCGCCGTCACGTCGACGCGCTCGGGTCGAATGGCGATGCCCGCGCTGTCGCTTCTGGCAAGGAGCAGCAGCTCCTCCACGAGGTCGGTCAGCCGCGTCACCTCCTCCGCGGCACTCGCGACGGCGTCGGCGAGCTGTTCCTTCGTGCGCCCGAACCTGCCGGCGAGCTCGAGCTCTCCGCGCAGCACGGCCAGTGGTGAGCGGAGCTCGTGGCTCGCGTCCGCGACGAAGGCCCGCTGTCGCTCGAGCGACGCATGGAGCCTCGCGAGGAGGTCGTTCATCGTCCGTGCGAGCGTCGCCAGCTCGTCGCGCGTGGCCGGAACCCGGATCCCCGCGGCGTCCTCGCTCCCCGACAACGCCTGCACCTGACGGCGCATGCGCTCGACCGGTGCAAGCGCTCGGCGGGCGAGGAGGTAGGACCCGCCGACCGCGGCGACGAGCACAACGGCGCCACCCAACGCGACGCTCGTTTCGATCGTCCGGACGCTCTTGTCATAGGACTCGAGTGAGACCGCCGCGACTGCCACGGATCCGGGATGCCCGGGATACGGCTCGGCGACGATACGGGTGGACTCGCCTTCTGTCACCCGCGTGACGGTTACCCGCCCGGAGGCTGCCTCCTTCAGCGTCGCTCCGGTGACGAGCGGAATGCTGCCCGCGTCGGGCCCCGCCGCAACGACGCGCCCCGACGCGTCCACCACCTCTAAGAGGTACTCGCCGGGAAGCCGGACCGCAGTTGCTCCGCCGGCCGGGCCGGCCGTCACGTAACGGCCGGCGACCCCGGCTGCCGTGGCGAGCTGGGCGTCGATCGAGCCAAGCATCGACGACGAGAGGACCGCGACGAACAGCCAGCCGCCCAGCGCGACGAGCACTGCCGCGGCCGCCCCAAAAGCGAGGGCGAGGCGGATCCGGATCGGCACGTCAGGCCGGCTTTGACGCCTGCCCCGCGCGCCGGAGGCGGTAGCCCATGCCCCGCACGGTCTCGATGTCGTGGCGACCAAAGGGCTTGTCGATCTTCCTCCGCAGATACGTGACGTACTGGTCGACGACGTTCGACGTGCCGTCGTAGGCGAAGTCCCACACGGCGTCGATCACCTGGGAGCGCGTGAGCACGGTGCCGGGGTGGCGCAGGAAGAACTCGAGGAGGGCGAATTCCTTCGGTGACATGCTGATCTCGGTCCTGCCCCTCCAGACCTGCTTCGTCGCTGGATCGAGCTCGAGGTCGCCTTCGGCGAGGACGGTCGGACGTGCGCGAACGTCCCGTCGGACGAGGGCGCGGATCCTCGCCGCGAGCTCGAGCAGGCTGAAGGGCTTCACCAGGTAGTCGTCTGCGCCCGCGTCGAGTCCCTTCACTCGGTCGTCGACCGCGTCGCGCGCCGTGAGCATGAGCACCGGTGCCCAGATGTCCGCACCGCGCAGGCTCCGGCATACCTCGAAGCCGTCGATGCCCGGGAGCATGACGTCCAGCACGATGGCTGCGTAGGGATTCTCTTTCGCCATCCACAAGCCTTCCGGCCCGTCTCCGGCGACGTCGACGGCGTGACCCTCCTCTTCAAGGGCGCGCTTCAAGAGCGAGGCCATCTTCACCTCGTCTTCGACCACCAGCACCCTCATGGAGATCACGTTACGGGCGCTTCATGAGAAGGCGATGAGAAAGGCGGTTCAGCCGAGGAAGGGGAAGGGGCGGAGCCGGCTTCCGAATGAGAGGCCGAGGGAGCGGTCCGCAAAGAAGAGGCCCACAGAGAAGATAAGAGGGACTCACATTCGGCACACATGACGGTCTCATCGCCGGTCCTTCATCGTTGCCCGGACGACCCGCACGGGCGCCCCGTACTGAAGGAGGAACAGGAAGGATGGGACCCGACCAGCCGATGCACAGGATCCCGCTACCGGCGTCACGGCCCGCCGAGCAGTGGCGGGACCAAGGGCTACGGGGCGTGCGGCGCCTCTCCAACTGGACCCTTGCGGCACTCGTCGTGGGAGTCGGCGCCACGAGTGCGGCGATCGCACGGGCGACCCAGTCGACCCAGTCCGCCCGGTCCGTGACGTCGGTCGCGCGCACTTCGACAGGGACGGCCACCGGTGCTGCAGGTGGCTCAGTGAGCGCCGCAGCCCGAGGAAGCGCACCGAGCCTCCACGCCCCGGTCGCGCTGACGACCCCTTCGGGCGTTGTCATCCAGGGGGGTGCGGCAGCCGGGGTGACAGGACGTGCGACATCCGGCGTTGGCGTCACGGCGACAGGGCGCCGCGTCGTCTACCGAGGTGACACATGAATGCGCCCCTTCCCCAACCCGACGACCGTCGGGGCGCCGCCGCGCCGTGGCGGACATCTTCCCTGCCGGGCTCCACATCGGCGGTCAGGGTGTGCGAGCGCACCGCGCTCGGCACGACGGCCCGGCTCGTGATCTGGCCGGCCGGCACAGAGGAGGCGGCGTGTGCGGCAATCGACCGCGTGCTCGAGGAGCTCGACCGGCAGGTCAGCAGGTTCCGTCCCGATTCGGAGCTCGCGGGAGCGGAATCCAATGGTGGGCTCCCGACGCTCCTCTCGCAAGGCGCGGCCGACGCGTTGACCGTCGCGCTCGCCGCCGCTTGCGTCACCGGAGGCCGCGTGGACCCGACCGTCGGCACTGCGCTGTGCGACCTCGGTTACGACCGGGACTTCGCCGCGATCGACCAACGGGCACCTCTGGCTCCTTCCCGGCCGGCTTCTGGATGGCGTGCCGTCCGGCTCTCGGGCCGGGTCCTTCGGGCAACCCCGGGTATCCGGCTCGATCTCGGAGCGACCGCCAAAGGCCTCGGTGCCGACCGCGCTGCCTCTGCGGCACGCGACGCGCTCGGTGGACGTGGCGGTGTCCTCATCAGCCTCGGCGGGGACGTCGCGGTCTCCGGGACCCCGCCCCAGGGCGGATGGCCGGTCGGGGTGAGCGAGGATCCCTCGGCGGCCTTCGCCGCCGAGATGCAGGTGGTGCGCTTGGAGAGTGGCGGCCTCGCGACGTCGTCGGTGCTCCACCGCCGGTGGAGAAGCGGGCGGCGCACCGTGCACCACATCGTCGACCCCTCGAGCGGAGCTCCTGTCGAGGGGCGATGGAGGACGGCGACGGTCGCCGCGCGCACGTGCGTCGAGGCGAACACGGCGAGCACGGCGGCGCTCGTGGCCGGTGAGGACGCAGAGAGCTGGCTCTCCTCACACGGCCTGGCGGCGCGGCTCGTGGACCGTGACGGGAGGGTGCGGCTCGTGGGGGGCTGGCCCGCCCGCTCGGACAGGGCGGTACCCATCCCGCGCCGGTCGATCTTCGAGGAGACGGCGACGGAGGCTCGGCCATGACGGCGGTGACGCCGGTCACGGCCGCCGCCTCGACGGTCGGTGCGACGGCAGCGGCGACGACTGGCAGCTCGCCGCTCTTGTGGTTCTTCTCCCGGGGTGCGGGGCTGGTGCTCTTCGTGACCCTGAGCCTCGTCGTCGCACTCGGTGTCGCGACCCGCCTCGGGTCGGCGCCCCCACGCCTGCCTCGCTTCGTGACGGCGGAGCTCCACCGGACGATCTCGCTGTTCGCTCTCTCGCTCCTGGCACTCCACGTGCTGACGGCGCTCCTCGACCCCTATGTCTCGATCGGCTGGCTGGCGACCGTCGTGCCCTTCGTCTCCCACTACCGCGCCGGCGTCATCGGTCTGGGGACCCTGTCGGTCGACCTCATCGGTGCGGTGGTCGCCACGAGCGTGCTGCGCCGCCGGTTGGGCTACAGCGCGTGGCGCGCCGTTCACTGGCTGGCGTATCTGTCATGGCCGGTGGCGCTCGTGCACGGCCTGCAAGCCGGGCCTGACGCCCACGTGTGGTGGGCCGCCGCCCTCGAGTGGGGATCTGCCGCACTCGTCGCCACCGCGGCCGTCGCCCGACTTCTCCACGTCCTTCGCGGCAGCGCGCGCTCGGGGCGGGCACGCCCCCCGGGGCCGGCACGCCGGCCGCCGAGGCCGGACCGCGGGCTGTCGGGTCCGGATCGTGACACGTTCGAAGAGGTCGCAGCGTGAGCGCCACCGAGGAGCGCTCGGTCGCCGTCGAGGGCGGCCGCCGCAACGGTGCGCGAGACGGTTCGCGAGACGGTGCCCTGGACGGTTCGCGAGACGGTGCCCTGCGCGCTGCGCTGCCACGGATCCTGTGGCCCGAGGGGACGGCGGCCGATGCATCGCTGGACGCCCATCTCCGCCGGCACGGGCCGATGCCCTTGCTCCGCGGCCAACGCGAGCTCGATCGGCTCTGGGAGGAGACCGCCCATGCGGGCATCTTGGGACGAGGCGGTGCGGGATTCCCGCTCTTCCGGAAGCTTCGGTCCGTCTCTCCCCGCGGTCGCTCTCCGGTCGTCGTCGCCAATGGCACCGAGGGAGAGCCGGCCAGCGACAAGGACAAGGTCCTCCTCCTTCAGTCCCCGCACCTCGTCTTCGACGGAATCCAGGCGGCGGCAAGGCTCATCGGTGCCACTCGCGCGTACCTCGTCGCGCCAGACGAGGTGCTCCCGGCATTGGAGTCCGCGCTGGACGAGCGGCACCGCGCCGGCGGGATCCCGGTCGACGTGGTCCCCGCGGCCCGGGGCTTCGTCGCCGGCGAAGCCAGCGCTGTCGTGAGCTGGGTCGAGCGCGGACCGGCGCTCCCTCGGCCGACGCCGCCGCGTCTCGTCGAGTCGGGGCTCTCCAAGCGGCCGACCTTGGTGCAGAACGTCGAGACCCTCGCGCACCTCGCGCTCGTCGCTCGTCACGGCGCCGAGTGGTACCGGTCCGCGGGCACTCCCGAGGAACCGGGCACGATGTTGGTGACCTTCTCGGGGGCGTTCGCGCATCGCGGAGTCCAAGAGGTCGCAATGGGCACCCCGCTCACAGCGCTTCTCGACGTCGGCGGCGCGCGGTCAGAGCAGTTGGGTGCGCTGCTCCTCGGTGGGTACTCGGCCGCGTGGGTACGGCCCCAGGACGTGGAGCACCTCTTTCTCTCACGCGAGAGCCTTCGCCAGGTCGGGGCGTCCCCCGGAGCTGGGATCGTCGCGGCGCTTCCCCGCGAGCGCTGCGGGCTCGTCGAGACCGCCCGCGTCGCGCACTACCTGGCGGGCCAGTCCGCCGGCCAGTGCGGCGCCTGCGTCTTCGGGCTCTCCGCCGTCGCCGTGGAGCTCGACGCGCTGGCGTTGAGCGGCCAGGGCGACCCGGCCCTCGTGCGTCGTTGGACGCAGCAGCTGGACGGACGCGGCGCCTGCGCCCACCCCGACGGGGCCGCGAGGTTCGTGCGCAGCGCCCTCGAGGTGTTTGCCGACGAGGTCGAGAACCATCGCAAAGGGTGGTGCAGCGGATCGTCGGAGGAGCCCGTGCTGGCGCTTCCCGGCAAGCGGAGACGGTAACCGATGCGGCTTGTCGTCCACCCCATCGCCTGTGACGGACGCGGGCTGTGCGCGGAGGCGCTCCCCGAGGTGATCATCTTGGACGACTGGGGGTTCCCCATCGTCTCGCGCGAAGAGCTCGACCCGCGCCTGGCAGGAGAGGCCCGCGAGACCGTGCGCCTCTGTCCCCGCCTCGCTCTCCGGCTCGTCACATGACGTCCGCGCCGACGGCACTGGTGGAGTGCCGGAAGACTTGGCGGCGGTCCCGTGTCAGCGTGTGAGCGCTACGACGCGCAGGCGGACGGTCGCGGCGAGCAACTCGAGCGCCTTCACGAGGTCCGCCGGCGGTGCCGCCGAGATGTCGGTGATCACGTACCCCACGTCCCCGCGGGTGCCGAGCAGCTCACCTTCCACGTTGAGCCCGTGTTCGGCGATGAGGGAGTTGACCTCGGCCAACACGCCGGGAACGTTGCGGTGGACGTAGAGCAGGCGCCACGGGCCTGACGGCTCGTAGGGATCCAGCGGCGGCAGGTTTACGCTGAGCGACGTCGTGCCGTGCCCGACGTAGCGGACGAGCTTGCCGGCGACGAAGTTGCCGATGTCCTGCTGGGCCTCCTCCGTCGAACCTCCGACGTGCGGGGTCAGGATCACGTTGGGGAGGCCCCGTAGCTCGGAGACGAACGGCTCGGAGCTGCTCGCCGGCTCGTCGGGGAAGACGTCCACCGCCGCCCCGGCCAGATGCCCGGAAACCAGATGTTCGCGAAGCGCGGAGTGGTCCACGACGAACCCGCGGCTCAAATTGAGGAAGAGGCTGCCCCGTCGCATCCTCGACAGCTCGTCCTCCCCGAACATCTGGCGGTTGGCCGGTCTCCCGTCGACGTGCAGCGTCACGATGTCCACCGACTCGAGAAGCTCCTCGAGGGTGCCGCAGGCGCGGGCATTGCCGAGCGCGAGCTTGTCGGCCGTGTCGTAGAACGAGACGCTCATCCCCAAGGTCTCGGCGAGCACGGAGAGCTGGCTCCCGATGTTGCCGTAGCCGACGATGCCGAGACGCCGCCCGCGGATCTCGTGGCTCCCTGACGCAGACTTGTCCCAGATGCCGGCGTGCATGGCCGCGTTCTTGTCGGTAAGCCTCCGGGTGAGAGCGATCATCTCGGCGATGGCCAGCTCGACGACGCTGCGCGTGTTGGAAAAGGGTGCGTTGAAGACCGCGACGCCACGTCGCGTGGCCGACGCGAGGTCGATCTGGTTGGTGCCGATGCAGAACGCCCCGACGGCGAGGAGACGGGGAGCCGCTTCCAAGACGGCCTCGGTCACATGGGTCCGCGATCTGATGCCGACGGCGTCCACCTGGGGCAACCGGTCGCAAAGCTCCGCCTCGTCGAGGGCGCGCTCGGTGGTCTCCACCTCGAACCCGGCGGCCTCGAGGACGGAGACCGCGTCCGGATGGATGTTCTCCGCCAAGAGGGCGCGGCGCTTCCGAGGGTCGTCGGTCATTCGCCGGGCCATCGGTCGTCGGTCATTCGCCGGGCCATCGCTCGTCGGTCATGGGTCGTCGGTCATGGGTCGTCGGTCGTTCATCGGTCTTCCGTGTCCAGGTGCATCTTTCCTCGGGCGGAGTCCTCGATCGGC
>JAJZMN010000225.1 GCA_021850345.1 Actinomycetes bacterium
ACCCCCATTATCCCTTACGGGAAGGCCACTTTCGCGTCTTGACGCACCTCAGCAGCCGGAAATCCGTGCAACGGCGAGGCTAGGGCTGGCGACCACGAGCACGGCCCTCGTCTCGCAGGTCTTGCAGCGGCACCTCCATCCCGACCGCCACCGCACATCTCGAAGCGAGCACGCCGACGGCGGCTCGGAGCTCGACGCCACCCTCCACCCGATAGGCGAACGGAACGCCCGCGAGCCACTCCTGTGCGTACATCTCGGGGTTGTTGGTGCTGCCGATCAGCACGCATCCGCTCGGATGCGCCATGAGCCTCCCCATCGCCGGGCGTACCCACGGCGAGACCTCGGAAAGCCCCGCGTGGAACACCACCCGCGTCGGGAACGGCCATCCTTCCCCGAGGTTGGCCTCGAGCGCAGCGAGCGGGTCCAGCTCAGCGGGAGGAAGGAACGTCTCGGCCGTCTCGACGACCGTCCTGACGCGGTCGACCCGGTAACTGCGGAGGGCGCCGGCGCGGTGCGAGTAGCACAGGAGAAACCAGCGGCCATGCCGGACGACGACGGACCAAGGGTCCACGTCCTCCTCCCACTCGTTGCCCGCTTCGCTCCGGTAGCGCAGCACCACCCGCCGGCGTGACGCCACGGAGAGGACGAGTGCGCTCGTGATCCCCGGGTCCGGATGGGCGGCGCGGTGATCCGGAGCCGCAGCCGCGTACTCGCGCAAGGCGGCAGCCTGACGGCTGATCTGCTCGGGGAGCGCTCGGATGACCTTGGCGAGCGCCGAACCGACGAGCTCCTCGGTGTCGGTGGCGGCAGGGTGGGCTTCCAGCACCGCCATCACGAGGCCCAGAGCCTCTTCCTCGGTGAAGACGACGGGCGGCAGCCGGGTTCCGCGGCCGAGCCGGTAGCCGCCGTAGCGGCCGCGTAACGACTCGACCGGCGCGCCGGCCTCGCGCAGGATCTCGACGTAGCGGCGAACTGCCCGCTCGCTCACACCGAGCTTCGAGGCGATGGTGCATGCCGTCGTACCCGGACGGAGCTGCAGGATCTCGAGCGTCTGCAGCGCGCGGGCAGTTGGGCTCGGCGCGGTCGGCACCACGACGAGATTAGACCGAAATTTCTTCTTAATCCGGAAGTTCCTCGTCCGGTATTGGCTCTACGGTACGCGTCACCCGCCTCTCGAAGGGAGTCCGACCAACGATGAAGATGTTGTTGATTGCCGGTCTCTGGCTCGATGCTTCCGCCTGGGACGCCGTGATTCCCCGACTCGAACGTCTCGGCCACCGGCCGATCGCGCTCTCACTTCCGGGACAAGGGGCGCCACCGCCGGACGCGACGCTCGCAGACCAGCGTGAAGCCGTGGTCTCCGCGGTTGACGCCTGCGCCGGCCCGGTCGTGGTCGTCGGCCATTCCGCAGCCTGCACGCTGGCGTGGATGGCGGCCGATTCGCGCCCCGAGTCGGTCGCGCACGTCGTGATGATCGGCGGTTTTCCATCGGGCGACGGGGACCTCTACGCCGACTTCTTCCCCGCCGAGAACGGGGTGGTCCCGTTCCCCGGCTGGGGCCCTTTCGAAGGTGCCGACGCCGCGGATCTCGACGACCAGCGGCGCGAGTGGATCGCGGCCCGAGCGATCCCGGTTCCCGAGGGTGTGACGAAAGGGCTCGTGAAGCTTGGCGACGAGGGCCGCTTCGGCGTGCCGGCCACGGTCGTCTGCCCGGAGTTCTCGCCCGCGCAGGCCAAGGAATGGGTCGAAGGGGGAGAAGTGCCGGAGCTGGAGCGCGCACGGCGGCTCGCCTTCGCCGACATCGATTCGGGGCACTGGCCGATGTTCACCCGTCCGACCGAGTTGGCCGATCTCCTCGACCGTGTCGTCACGGCCTGAGCGACAAGGCGGCGGAGACCCGCCCTTGCCCCAGTACACGACGGGACGGCTGGATGCGAGCACGTGGGATGCGTTCGCCGACCTCGTCGAGCGCAACAATGGGATCTACGGCGGCTGCTGGTGCATCCCGTACCACGTCGAGTACCAGCGGGGAGCGAGCGACCCTCGGACGCTGAAGGAAGCACTCGTTCGATCCGGCCGCGCCCGCGCCGCGCTCGTCTTCGACGACATGGGGAACGCCCAGGGCTGGTGCCAGTACGGCAGAGCGGAAGAGCTCCACCTGAAGCACGGCCGTGCCTATGCCAAAGCACTACCGCCGCAAGCGAAGTGGCGCATCGCCTGTATCTTCGTCGACAAGCGCCATCGAGGGCTCGGGGTCGCGCGTTCGGCTCTCGGCGCGGCGCTGGCGCAGATCGCCGGCGCGGGCGGAGGTCTCGTCGAAGCGATATCGGAGACGACCGTCGGCCGGGAGGCACAGGGGCGCTTCCTCTTCAGCGGAACCGTCGAGCTGTTCGAGCAATTCGGCTTCGCACGCATCGGCCAGGTCGGAAAGCATGCGTGGATCGTGAGCCGCGAGGTGGATCCGGCCCGAGCTCGCCGTGAGAAAGCGGGACCGGCTAGAGGTGGTTGAACCCTCCCGCCTCGTTTGGCGTCATGCCGACGGAGACCGGGTGGCGATCGAAGTGCCTGACGGCGGCCCGGAAGTCCTCGAGGAGCAACGACCCGAGATCCCGATCGACCCCCTGGCGCACGAGGATCCGCTGGACGGCGATGTCGACGGCATCGCCGGTGAGGGTGTACGCGGGAACCTGCCAGCCCCGGTTCCGGAGCCGGTCGGCGAGGTCGAACAGGGTGTAGCCCGGTGTGTGCCCGGCCGCGATGCGCCACGTCACCGCAGGGATCCCGGTCTGGGGATCGCTCGTCGCGAGCAGCTCGAAGGGCCCCACCGCGGGGATGTGCTCGGCGAGGTACTTGCCGGTGTCGTAACACGCCTGGTGGATGCGCCGGTAGCCGTCACGCCCGAGCCGGATGAAGTCGTAGTACTGGGCGATGATCTGGCCCGCGGGACGTGAGAAGTTGAGATGGAAGTCCGGCATGTCGCCGCCCAGGTAGTTGACGTGAAAGATCAGCTCCTCGGGCAGTTGGTGCTCGTCACGCCAGATCACCCATCCCACGCCAAGAGGGGCGAGCCCGAACTTGTGCCCCGAGGCGTTGACGGACTTCACCCTCGGAAGCCGGAAGTCGAAGGGGAGCTCCGGCGCGCAGAACGGCGCCAGGAATCCCCCGCTGGCACCGTCGACGTGGATGTCCACGTCGACTCCGGCATGCTCCTCCAGCTCGTCGAGCCGGCTCGCGAGCTCGGCCACCGGCTCGTACCGCCCGGTGTAGGTCACTCCGAAGGTCGGCACGACGAAGATCGTGTTCTCGTCGACGCGTGAGACCATCTCCTCAGGGGTGAGGCTGTACCTCCCGGGAGCCATCGGCATCTCTCGGAGCTCGACGTCCCAGTACCGTGCGAACTTGTGCCAGACGACCTGGACGGGTCCGCAGACCATGTTCGGCTGGTCCGCGGGCATTCCCGCCTTCTTCCGTTTGGCGCGCCAGCGCCGGAGCGCCGCCATGCCGGCCAGCATCGCGGCCTCCGACGATCCGATCGTCGACGTCCCGACCGTGTTCTCGGCATCAGGCGCGTTCCACAGGTCGGCGATCATGTGCACGCAACGCCGCTCGAGCTCAGCCGACTGCGGGTACTCGTCCTGGTCGATCAGGTTCTTGTCAATCGCGATGTCCATCAGACCGTGCACCTGGGGTTCTTCCCACGTCTGGCAGAAGGTGGCGAGGTTCTGGCGGGCGTTGCCATCCAGCAGGAGCTCGTCGCGGACGACCTGGTAGGCCACCTCGGGAAGCATCTGCGCGTCAGGGAACCGGTACTTGGGCAGCTCGTGGCCGAGCTCCGCCGACGCGAAAACCGACTCGGAGAGCCGGTTCCGGATTGTGCTGCGGCGATGAAGGGGCATGCGGCGTCCTCCGTTGATGGTGGGTGGCAACTGGATTTCCGGCGCCCAATATCGCCGTTGGTCGTGCCGCTCACCAACTGGGGCGATGCTTCCCCGCCGGGCCGCGTGCTGCTCGGTCCCGGGTCCGGGATGTTCGCTACGGTGCACCGACGTGCAGGACGCCTCCGCCGCTCCACGTCTCGACGTGCCCGGGGGCCTTCGGATCGAATGGTGCGGTCCCGAGGCCGCCGAGACGATGCGGGAGGTGACGGCGACTGCCTTCGCCGCGCAGGGGCAACTCGAGCCGCCGAGCGGAGCGGTGTCCGAGACCGTGGAGGACGTCCGGAGGGACCTCGCCGGGGGGCGCGGGGTCCTCGCGTACGCAGGCGCCACGGTGGTCGGCGCCTGCCGGGTGACCGTGCGCTCCGAGCCCGACCGGTTCCACGTGCGTCGGCTGGCGGTCCTCCCCGCGATGCAGCGACGGGGGATCGCCCGCGCGGTCATGTGCTGGCTCGAGCACGAGGCCGTCTCCGAAGGGATGCACGAGATCACCCTCGGCGTGCGCAACGGGCTGCCACAGAACTTCCTCCTCTACGAAGGGCTCGGCTACGAGCACGTCGGCGACCACGGTTTCTGGTCGGAGCTGCGAAAGCCGCTCCGACCCCCGCGCGCCACGCCCACCCCCGAGGCCCCCGAGGCCAACGGCCCGTCACACTGATCGTCCCCACGACGGGAAGAAGGCTCGTCTACGAACCTGGGCCGCCTATCCTTGGAGGTCCCGGCTGACGGCCCGCCCCTGCCTCTCGGGCGAGGAACGCCGTGCAGACGGACGACGCAAGTGAGCTCAAGGAGACGCCACCACATGACCACCTTGCAAGCCGACACCGTTGCGGACCGAGCCGATGCGCTGCAGTGGAAGGTGGCCGATCTCGGGCTCGCCGACTTCGGGCGCCGCGAGATCGAGCTCGCCGAGCACGAGATGCCGGGGCTGATGGCCATGCGGGAGGAATTCGGCGGGTCGAAGCCGCTCTCGGGCGCACGCATCACCGGGTCTCTGCACATGACGGTGCAGACCGCGGTGCTGATCGAGACGCTGGTCGCACTCGGCGCTCGGGTGCGCTGGGCGAGCTGCAACATCTTCTCCACCCAAGACCACGCAGCGGCCGCGGCCGTCGTCGGGCCGGACGGCACGCCGGACGACCCGCGCGGCGTCCCGGTGTTCGCCTGGAAGGGGGAGACGCTCGAGGAGTATTGGTGGTGCACCGAGCAGGCGCTCCGCTGGCCGGGGGAATCCGGCCCCACGATGATCCTCGACGACGGTGGGGACGCGACCCTCCTCGTCCACCTCGCCGTCGAAGCGGAGAAGACCGGCACTGCTGCTGATCCGGCGTCGGCCGACTCCGAGGAGATGCGCGTCGTGCTCGAGCTGATCAGGCGCAACCTGGCAGAGGATCCCCGGCGCTGGACGTCCATCGCCAACGGGATCAAGGGTGTAACCGAGGAGACCACGACCGGCGTGCACCGGCTCTACGAGCGCGAGCGCGACGGTACCCTTCTCTTCCCGGCGATCAACGTCAACGACTCGGTCACGAAGTCCAAGTTCGACAACAAATACGGCTGCCGTCATTCGCTCATCGACGGCATCAACCGAGCGACCGACGTGCTCATTGGCGGGAAGCTGGCTCTCGTCTGCGGCTACGGGGACGTTGGAAAGGGCTGCGCCGAATCGCTTCGCGGGCAGGGCGCGCGGGTGGTCGTCACCGAGATTGACCCCATCTGCGCGCTGCAGGCGGCGATGGAGGGCTTCGAGGTCGTGCGGATCGACGACGTCGTCGAGACGGCGGACATCTTCGTGACCGCGACCGGCAACCGGGACATCATCACCGCGGCGCACATGGCGCGGATGAAGCACCAGGCGATCGTCGGCAACATCGGCCACTTCGACAACGAGATCGACATGGCCGGCCTCGCCGCGGTGCCCGGGGTGACGAGGGTCCGGATCAAGCCCCAGGTCGACAAGTGGGTGTTCCCCGACGGCCACGCGATCATCGTGCTGTCCGAGGGCCGGCTCCTCAACCTCGGGAACGCCACCGGCCACCCGAGCTTCGTCATGTCGTGCTCCTTCACCAACCAGACCCTCGCCCAGTTGGAGCTCTACACGAGGTCCGAGGCGTACGACACGAAGGTCTACGTCCTCCCCAAGCACCTCGACGAGAAGGTGGCCCGCCTGCACCTCGACGCCCTGGGAGTCCGCCTCAGTGAGCTCACCCCCGGTCAGGCGGCCTACATCGGCGTGCCCGTCGAAGGCCCCTACAAACCCGACACCTATCGGTACTGAGCTCTCGGTACTGAGCTCTCGGTACTGAGCTCTCGGTACTGAGCGGTCCGCCTTCCCCGAGCCAGGTCCGCCACCCGGTTAGGGGGCCTTGGCGATGGCGACGACGGCACGCTCGATACCGTCGTCGTCCACGTCGTGATGGGTGACCAGCCGCACCACTCCGGGCTCGGTCATGTCGGCGAGGACCCCGTGGGCCTCGAGGTGCACAACCACTGCACGTGCGTCAGGGGGTGAGAACACCACGAGGTTCGTGGCCGTCCGCTCGGGATCGGCAAGGGCATCGGGCCACCGGTCGGCCACCGCGCCGGCGAGACGACGTGCCCGCGCGTGGTCCTCGGCGAGGCGATCCACCATGGTGTCGAGCGCCACGATTCCCGCGGCCGCGATGACCCCCGCCTGCCGCATGGCGCCGCCGAGGCGCTTCCGTTCCACGCGGGCGGTCTCGATCACCGGTGCGGGACCCGCAAGCAATGACCCCACGGGCGCGCACAGCCCTTTCGAGAGACAGGACATCACCGTCGTCGCGCGTGCCGCCATCGCGGAGGCCGGGACCCCCGTCGCGACCTCGGCGTTGAACAGCCTGGCGCCGTCCATGTGCACCGGGACGCCGCTCGCGGCAGCCCAGAGCGCGTCGAGCTGCTCGAGGGTCCACGGGACACCGCCTGAAGCCATGTGCGTGTTCTCGATGCAGACGAGCGAGACCGAGGGCTGGTGGTACTCGGCGAGCGACAGTGCGTAGGCGACATCCGAAGGCTGGACGAGCCCGTCGGTGTCGGCGACGAGGTGGAACTGGACACCCGAGTTGCGCGGTGCTGCACCCGCCTCGAATGCCACCACGTGCTCCCTGCGGCCGGCGACGACCGCGGTGCCGGGTCGTGCGAGCACCCGCACCGCGAGCTGGTTCGCCATCGTCCCCGATGGCACGAACACGGCGGCCTCCTTGCCGACGCGGTCGGCGTAAAGCGCCTCGAGCGCGGCGACGGTCGGGTCCTCACCGAACCCGTCGTCGCCGACCTCCGCCTCGGCCATCGCCTTTCGCATCTGTGCGGTCGGGCGGGTGACCGTGTCGCTGCGCAAGTCGACGACGCCGGTGGCGGACGTGGAGACCATCGCCGGATCGTAGCGTCGGGCGAATTCGCGGGGCCCCCGCCGGTAGTGTGCGCCCCGTGCTCGGCAACCCCGACCTGTCCCCCCACGGCGACGTCCACGCGGTCGAGTCCGCGATGCGGCGCGGCGTCATGGGCCTGCTCGGCGTCGAGCTGGTCCACGCCGGGCCCGAGCGCGTCGAGCTCCGGCTCGTGGTCGACGAACGGGTCCATCAGCCCTACGGCATCCTTCATGGAGGGGTCTCCGCGCTCCTCGCGGAGACTGCCGCCAGCTTCGGTGCGTCGCTCGCGGCGCCACCCGGCCACCATGTCGTGGGCATCGAGCTCAACGCGAGCCATCTGCGCCCGATGCGCCAGGGGGTGCTCAGGGCCGTGGGAACCCCCGTCCGGGCCGGTCGCTCCGTGCAGGTCTGGGAGATCTCCCTCACCGACGACACGGGTCGGGAGATCTGTCGCTCCCGCTGCACCCTCGCGGTCGTGCGGAGCCCGCGCGATCGCGACACCTCAGCCTGATCACGGGTACTACCTTCGGTAGTCCAACGCTGGCGTCTGGCGTAGTACCACTAGTACTACCGCAGTCGAAAAGATGTGCACGATGGGGGCGGGCTGGGTAGCATGACGCAATGCCGCTGGTCAGCCCGCCTGTCCCACCCGGACGTCTGGGCATGCTCCTCCCGCCGATGCCTCCGAGCGAAGGGAGTACCTTTGGTACGACCAGTGTGCCTACCTTCGGTACGACTGGATGGGTGACCGCCCTTTCGGCTGGAGCGGAAGACGCCGGCGCGGCCGGGGTCTGGGTCTGCGACCACCTCTTCTGGCCTCGCCCGGCGACCGAGTGTCTCACCACGCTCTCGGTCGCCGCGTCGGTGACCCGGCGGGTGACGCTCGGCTCGTGTGTCCTTCAGCTCCCGCTGCGCTCGCCGGCCGCCGTCGCCAAGCAGGCCGCCGCTCTCCAGGCCCTCAGCGGCGGCCGGTTCGTCCTCGGTGTGGGGGTTGGAAGCCACCACCGCGAGTACGAGCTCGCGGGAGTGCCCTTCCACACCCGCGGGCGGGGGCTCGACGTCGGCGTTGCCGCGCTGCGCGCCGCCTGGCGCAGTGGTACAGCGCGCGACGGATACCGACTCGCCCCTGCGTCGCCGGTTCCCGTGTGGGTCGGTGGGAGCAGCCAGGCGGCGCTCCGGCGGGCGGCGGCCACCGGCGACGGCTGGATCCCGCTGTTCATCAGCCCCGAGCAGTACGACGCCGCTCTCGTCCAGCTACGCGAGCTGGCGTCCGACAGAGGCCGGGAAGCCCGCGACGTGGCGCCCGCCGTGGTGATGGTCACCTGTGTCGGCGACGACGCATCCCGGGCCAGGGCCGAGGGGACCGCCTGGCTCTCCCACCTCTACGGCATCCCGCCCAAGGCGTTCGAGCGCCACCTGGTGGCCGGGCCGGCGGAGCACTGCGCCGCAATGGCTGCGGCCTACGTCGACGCGGGGGCGGTGCACGTGGTCGTCATGGCGGCCTCCGACGACGCGCTCGGCCAGTTCGGTGCGGTCGCGGCGGCCTACGACCGCCTCGGCCTGGGCGTGCGGGAGCGGCCGGGAACGCCGGCGCAGCGCCGGGGTGCCGAGACGACGGGCGGCGTGACCGGGAACCCCTCGGGGGAGCCGGCGTCCGAGATGGCGGAGGTGAGCGCATGACCAGTGAGACCGAGCCGGTGGCCATCCTCGGGACGGGGATGACCGACATGGGCCGGCGGGACCTCTCGGCAGAGGCGATGGCGCACCAGGCCGTGCACGAGGCCCTCGCCGACGCGGGGGTCGAACCCGACCAGCTCGCCCTCGTCGTCGTGAGCAACGCGATGGGCGGGCGTCTCTGCGACCAGGGCTGCATCCGCGGACAGTCGTGGCTGCGCAAGGCGGGTCTCGGCAACGTGCCCGTGGTCAACGTCGACAACTCGTGCGCCGGAGGCGCTTCCGCTGCGCACATGGCGACGCTGGCGGCGCGTGGGGGCGCAGGGACCGTGCTCGTCCTCGGCGTCGAGAAGATGTGGACCGGCGACCGGGCGGCGACGCTGGCCGGCATCGAAGACGGGCTGCCCGCCGACTACCGGGCAGACATGCACGCCCGGTTCGTCGCCGACCAGAATCCCGGCGGCAGCATCCTGATGGCCCTCAACGACCGCTGGGCGCGCGAGTGCATGGAGGAGCACGGCGCCACCCTCGAGCAGTTCGCAGCCGCAGCGGTGAAGGCGCGGCTCCACGCGAGCTGGAACCCCACCGCTCAGGTCCAGGAACCGGTCACGATCGAGGAAGTGCTCGCCGCGCCCCAGGTCTCGGGCGTCCTCACCCGACTGATGTGCAGTTCGTTCACCGACGGGGCCGCGGCGTTGGTCCTTGCACCCGCAGCGATGGCACCGAGCGACGCGCCGCGTATCATCGCCTCCGTGGCACGCTCGGGAAACGGCGAGATGGACTACCACGACCGTCTTGCCGACACGGCGTCGGCGATGTGGGAGGCGAGCGGTCTCGGTCCGGAAGACTTCGACCTCGCCGAGATCCACGACGCGACCAGCCCAGAGGAGATCTACGCGTTGGAGTCCCTCGGCCTCTTCGCCGCCGGCGAGGCCGGCCCCGCGACCCTCGCCGGCGAGACGACGATCGGCGGCAAGGGTCTGTGCGTCAACCCGAGCGGCGGGCTCGTGGGGCGAGGCCATCCACTCGGCGCGACCGGACTTGCCCAGCTCGCGGAGGTGGCGGTCCAACTGCGCGGCCGCGGCGGCCACCGTCAGGTTCCGAGCGCGAGGCTCGGTCTTTCGGTGAACACCGGCGGGGTGATCGAAGGGGACACCGCCTACGTCGGCATGCACGCGGTCGCGGCCGGAAGCCGGTGACCGTGCGGGGCATCACCGTCCGGGGGTGCGGGATCTCCGTCCCCGACAAGGTCGTGACCAACGACGACCTCTCCGCGACGCTCGACACGAGCGACGCCTGGATCACCGAGCGCACCGGGATCAAGGAGCGCCACGTCGGCGGCATCACCTCACAGATGGCGATCGAGGCCGGCCAGCGCGCGATCGAGGACGCAGGACTCCATCCTTCCGACATCGACGTCGTGCTGCTCGCGACGACGACCCCCGACGCGCTCGTCCCGGGGACGTCGGCAACGGTGCAGGCGGGGATCGGCGTTTCGGGGGGTGCCTTCGATCTCAACGCTGCCTGCTCCGGCTTCGTCTACGGCCTCGTGACGGCGGCGGGGCTCGCTGCCGTGGGCTCCGGCCGGGTGCTCGTCATCGGCGCGGACGCCTTGAGCCGCATCACCGACTGGGACGATCGGACGATGGCCGTGCTCGTCGGCGACGGCGCGGGCGCAGTGGTCGTGGAGCCCGTCGACGGTCCCGGCGACCTGCTCAGCTGGAACTTCGGAGCGGACGGCACGCTGCGGCACCTCCTCAAGTGCGACCATGGCGGCTATCTCTTCATGGACGGCAAGGAGGTCTTCCGCAAGGCCGTGCGCGTGGTGGTGGAATCCGCCGAGCGCGCGCTCGCCGATGCGGGCCTGAAGGCGTCCGACGTCGACCTCCTCGTGCCCCACCAGGCAAACCTCCGGATCATCCAGGCCGCGTGCCAGCGGCTCGGGATCCCCGAAGAGCGCACGGCCGTCGTGATCGACCGCTACGGCAACACCTCATCCGCGTCCATCCCACTCGCCCTCGACGACGCGCTCCGCGCCGGCCGGGTATCGGCCGGGGACCACCTGCTGCTGACGGGCTTCGGCGGCGGGATGACCTGGGCGAGCGCGGTCCTACGCTGGGGGGGATGAATCTCCAGACGTCGGGCGGCGAACGTCCGGGCGTCACGCTCGTGGTGTTGGCAGCTGGACGGGCGACCCGCTACGGCGGCGTCAAACCGCTCGCCCCGGTCGGGCTGGCCGGCGAGGCGGTCATCGACGTGCTCGCGAGCGACGCGCTGGCCGCAGGGTTCGAGCGGCTCGTCCTCGTGGTGGGCAAGGAGACCGGCCCCTCGATCCGCTACCACGTGGCCCGTACCTGGCCCGGCACGGTGCCGGTCGAGTTCGCCGACCAGGAGAGCCCCCGCGGCACGGTCGACGCGGTGCTCGCGGCTGCCCCCGTGCTCCACGATGGCTCGCCGTTCGGTGTCGCGAACGCGGACGACCTCCCGGGCGTCGCGGGCCTCGGCCTCCTCGCCGGCCACCTGCGGCGCGGGGACCAGGCGAACGCGGTCGTCTGCTACCGCTTGCGCGGCTCGCTCCTCGGCGACTCGCCCGTGACGCGCGGGCTCTGCCGGGTGGACGCCGAGGGGATGCTCGAAGCGGTGGACGAGCGACGCCGCGTGACGCCACAGCCCGACGGGCGCATCGTCGCCGACGACGGGCGCGAGCCGAAGGAGCTCGACCCTGACGAGCTTGTGTCCATGAACCTGTGGGGGTTCACGCCAGAGATGCGCGTGGTGCTCGAGGAAGCGCTGTCATCGGCGAGCGGCGACGGCGAGGTGCTCCTCCCCGAGGTGGTCGACGAGCTCCTCGCCGAACGGCGTGCGGGAGTGACCGGCGCGACCAAGGTGAAGGTGCTCCACGCACCCGGCCGGTGCGTCGGTGTCACCCACCCCGGCGACGTCACCTTGGTGCAGGCCGAGCTCGCGCGCGAGGTGGGGCGCGGTGAACGGCCCGCCCACCTCTGGGCGGCGGAGCCACACGGTCGGTCATGACCCCGGCCGGCGTCACCACGCAGGCGGCGACGCGGTCCCGGCACCTCGTGATCGCAGCGGCGGTGAACGGGACGCTCGTCGTTGCCGAGACCGTGGCCGGGGTCGCCGCGCACTCGTCTGCGTTGCTCTCCGACGCGGGTCACAACTTCGCGGACGTCGCCGCCATCGTCCTGTCGCTGGCCGCGCTTCGTTGGGCACTCCGCCCGCGGACCGAGCTGCGCACCTACGGCAACCACCGCGGCACCATCCTCGCGGCGCTCGCCAACGCCACCGTCCTCGGGCTGGTGACCTGCGTGATCGTCGCGCTCGCCGTCTACCGGTTGCTCCACCCGGTCGCCGTCCACGGCGCGCTCATGAGCGAAGTCGCCGGTGCCGCCCTCGTCGTGAACGCGGCGGCGGCGTTGGTGCTGCGCCGACCGGGGCGAGATCTCAACCTGCGGAGCGCCGCCCTGCACATGACGGCGGACGCGGCGGCCTCGGCAGGAGTGGTCGTCGCCGGGATCGTGGTCGCCTTCGTCGGGCAAGGTGCAGCCCTCGCCGACCCGGCGGCCGCGCTCGCGGTGTCCGTCTTCATCCTCTTCCAGGCGGCACGCGTCGTGCGGGAGAGCGCGGACGTGCTCTTGGAGTCGACCCCCTCGGACGTGGACCTCGGGGAACTGAGGGCGGCGCTCACCTCCGTGGAGGGTGTCGGGGAGGTCCACGATCTCCATGTGTGGAGCCTCTCAGGCGACTATCGCGCCCTCTCCGCGCACCTCGTCCTCACCGGCCATCCCAGCCTCGAGGACGCGCAGGCGGTGGGTGCAACCGTTCGCGAGCGTGTCTCGCCGCGATTCGACATCGCGCACACGACCTTCGAGATGGAATGCGAGCGGTGCGACGACGTGCTCGCCGATCCCTGTGGCGTGGACGACGCACTGGTCACGGGGCTGTCCGCGCGCCTGAGCGCTCACGAGGGGCCAGCAGGCGGCACGGGTGCACCTGCCCCCGGACGCGGCGAGACCCCGAGTAACCGTCCGGCCTAGACCGTCCAGCTCCTCGGGGCCAACGCCATGGCGACCCGTGGCCTCCGTTCCCGGGGCAGTGTCGGACAACCCCGTTCCTGCAGACCGTGCCAGAAGCTCCAGGGAACCTCCGACTCGTTTTACACGGACCACCTCTGCTCGAATGTCCTTCCCCCGCCTCCAGCTCTTGCCTTTCGGCGCCAGCCGGTCCTGCCGGTCGACCTTGCGGCCTCCCGTCAGGGCTCCTGGTTCGGCCTTTCGACCTCTCCGATCGCTCGCTCGTCGGTCCGCCTTGCGGCGCCCCTCCGTTCGATGACGGGTTCGATCACTCGAACAATCCAAAGCGTGCGCCTCGGCACACCAAAAGGCAAGAGGCCGAAGGGAAATCCCGAAGTTGTCCCCACAAAAGTCGCCGATCTCCCCAGGTGGGGGCGCGTCGTCCCCAATGCGAGGGGTTGCTTTCCCCAGGCAATCCCCAACTCGGCGGGCCCGCGCCGCGCACGCGCCGCGCACGCGCCGCGCACGCGCCGCGCACGCGCCGCGAGTTGCGGTTCCGACATGCCCCTCGTCCGTCCGGGCAGCCGCCGCCCGAGCCCGTCAACCGCCCGGCGAGGAGCCGGAGGTGCCGGAGGAGCCGGAGGTCCCGGAGGAGCCGGAGGAGCCGGACGACAACGCAGGTCCTTGAAGGACGGTGACGTCGGCGACCTTCCACTTCCCCGAGACGTCGGCCATCGTAAGCACGATCCGCAGGACGTCGGTCTGAGGAGACGACAGCTTGTCGTTGGCGTAGAGCTGGTCGACGACCCCGTAGACCGTCGCCTGGCCTGTGCCGTAGGACTGGACGTAGAGGGCGCGCACCTGACCCCGTGAGGAGGCAAGCGCCTTCTGGAGGTCCTGACGGATCGACGAGTTGAAGAACTTCTGTGCCTGTGATGCGAACGAGCCGGTCGCCATTGAAGTGATCGCCTGGAAGTCCGCGTCGACGGTCTTCGCGTCGAAGTTGGTCAGGTCCACGAGGAACGACCTCGCCGCCGTCCTCGCCTCTGCCTCCCCGCTCGTCTTCGCCTGGAGCCCCGCCCAGGCCAGGCCGAACCCCACCGTCCCGGCGAGACCGAGCACCGCGAGGCACGCCAGCACGACGGTCGGCCACCGCCGACGCTTGCGCCGGAGGCCGGCGGGCTCACCGGTCGCCGCCGCGCCGACCGCTCCTGGGTCCTCGGCGGCCGCCTCGGCCTCTTGCACCCCGGTTCCGGCCGCCTCCCTCGTGTCGCCGAGCTCGGTCGACCCCGGCGTCCCGGGAGCGCCGACCACCTTCACTCCACTTGCCATGGTCCCGTCTCCTCCTTCCGGCGCGTCGCCCGCACCGGGGCGCCGCGCGATCTCCTCCCGTTTGCAGAACGCCGAAGTGCCGTCCCCCTCACGCCGGCGCCCGCGTCAGACACGACGCCGCCGCACCCGGCGGCG
>JAJZMN010000044.1:0-9972 GCA_021850345.1 Actinomycetes bacterium
CCTCTTGGACCTCGGCGGTCGACATGGCGCGCTCGGCGAACGCGAGGAAGCAGCAGAGGTCCTCCATGATGAGGCGCCGCTCGGTGGAGGCCGTCCAGCCGGCGATCTCGACATGGCCGACGACGCGCACGACGAGGTCACCGTCGACCCCGAGCGTTGGCGGGCTGCCAGGGCGCACAACCGGCCCCACCGCCTGCGCGACGTCGCCGTGGGGCGTCGCGGGTGGCGTATCGGGCGTGGCGTCGTGCGGCTCGTCGACCGTAGGCCTGCCGGCGACCCGGACGACTACCGAGCCTGCGCGGGTGTCGCTCGCGTCGAGGAGAGGCGCGCTCGACCCCGGCCCGGCGGCGTGCCTGCGGCGACGGTGGGCGACCTGCTTCGTGAAGAACACGGCCGCGGCGACCCCTGCGAGCACCGCGAGCGCCCCCCACACCGGGAAGCCTCCGGCGGGCCGGGGCGGGTCCGCCGTGCCCGTGCCCGCCTTCGGAGGTGCCACACCGCCCGCGAGCGCGTCCTCGCCGGTGGGTGGCAGCGGCGCGCCGATCCAGCGCGGCCGGTGTTGGACGGGTGGTGTCGTCGCGGGGTCGGGAAAGTCGAGCGCGAGGGTCGCCGCACCGACTGTCTGTGTCGTCGCCGGTGTGCAGGAGCCGAAGATGTTCCACGTGCACAGCTCTCCGGTCGCAGGACCGGGAGTGATCGACAGCGTCCCCGAGGTGAGCGAGGCCGGCACGACGAACCAGTAGTCGGCGTCGAAGAGGCCGTCGCCGGTTGTCGGCGTTGTCACGCCGGCTGTGCGCGGGGCCGACGACGCGATGATGGGCGCACCGCCTTCGGGCGTGAAGACAAGGCGTGCACCGGGCAGGGGGTGCATGCGGAAGTGGGATGTGTCGTTCGCGGCTGTGAGCACTGCTGTCGGGAGCAGGCGGACCCACAGGTAGGTTTCTGTCGGTCGCGGCACAGCCTCGGTGACCCCATCGGGGGCCCAATCCGTCAGCGTCGCCTTGAGGAAGCTGACGTCGACCGGTTGGGAGAACCCCGTCTGGGGGTCGGTGATGGTGAGCGTGGCGGTCCCGGTCACCGACGCTGTCACGTACGGCGATGTGGGGGCCCGGTAGACGGAAACCGGCTCCGGCGGGAGGCGCCGCAGCGTCCACAGGTCGAATCGCTGGGTGAAGGACCCCTCGGTCATCGTGAGCACGACGTGGTGTGTTCCGTCGGGGACGGCCGCCGCGTAAGTGGCGCTCGCCGACGCGAGGTGTGTCTGGAACTGGGCGTCGAGCTTGGCCCCGATGGCGCCGAGTGTGACGGGGAGCGAGTCCTTCCCCACGTCGAGCGCGAGCGTGGGCAGGTACGGCGTCACCGGTGTCACGTCGCTGCCGGGTTCGCCCAGTGTGAAGGCGAAGACCACGAGCCGGTGCCCTGTCGCCGCCGCGACCTCGTGCCCGTCGGCAGTCGTGCGCGCGGGCCAGGCGACGCCGGTGACCGAGCAGAGGAAGTCCTGGGCCCGGAGCCGCCCGTCTGCGGGGGCGGTCATGCCGGCGACCGGTGTCGCGGTGACGACACGCCCGGGACCAAGGATCGACCCGACGATCGTGACCGCCGCAGCCGGAGTCGACAGCACCGGTACTGCGACCGTCCCGAGCGCGAGCGCGAGGAGGACTGCGAACCATGACCCCTGCAAGCTCTTCATCGACAACGAACGGTCGTGTGCTGCGCTCAACCTGCGCCCAATGCGAGAAGACCCCGCGCCCGGGGACCGTCTCACCACCAGGCCTCCTCACGGCGGAGGCGCTCGCCGAGCTCCTCGCCATCGAACCGGCCGTGGTCCGCCGCCTCGTGTGGCAGGGCAGCCTCCCGCACTTCAAGATCGGCAGGCTCGTCCGCTTCGACCCGACCGAGATCGCGCGATGGCTCGACAGCCAGCACGTCGACGGCCGGCGGTCAGAGGGAACCGCGCGATGAGATGGGCGAGCGAAGGGAGCACGCTCGGCACGCGGTGGCAGGGTCCGAGGCACGTGGACAAAGCAGCGCGCGTAAGCGACGACCGCGTCCTCTCGGAGGGCCGCAGGTGCAGTAGCCGCTGGTTGACCCTCTTGTCACGCCGGCGGCGCCTCGAACCGGGATACGTCGACGGCGGCGCGCTGTGAGAACGTCGGCCGGGAACAAGTCGGGCGCGAGCGGGGAGCGACGGGCGCTTCCCGAGCTGGTCCGGCTCGAAGACATCGCCGAAGCGCTCGGGATCACCGAGCGCCACGTGCGCCGGCTCGTCGACGAGCGGCGCATCCCCTTCGTGAAGGTCGGTGCGTTCATCCGCTTCGAGCCGGCACAGGTGGCGCGCTGGGTGGAGGCACAGCGCGTCGAGCCGCCTGCGCCACCGAAGCCCCGGGGGTACCGGCCATGACCTGACACCGGCCCGCCCGCTGATGCCGGAGCCACAGGATCGCCCAACGCGGACGTGGACTGTGCGGCGCGCCAGCGGCGACACCTCGGGGTCGGCGCTGGCTGGATGCCCACTGCCCGGCCAGGACGACAGCGGTCAAGGCCGGCCGTGGCCGCCCGCAGGGCCGGAGCGCAGCGGAGGGCCTTGACGGCAGGAGTCGGGCCGGGCATCTCTTTGGGCGGAGATTGCAGAGAGCGTCGGAATCGATGCGCTCCGAGCCGACCTCTCGGATCTCATCCGCGTGGATTGAGTCGACTTCTGGAGATCATGGGCACGCGAATGCCCCAGAATCTGGCACAACTTCATGGTGGAGGAGGAGCAGTGCCGAGAGAGCTTGCCGTCTGGCTATATGGGACGGACGTGGACACCCTTGCAGAGGGGAGGCGTGGGCTGCCGTCGCACTTCAGGCGGGCGGCACCGTGGTGCCGGTCATGTAAGACACCAAGTCGTCGCCGCCCACCTCTGCAGAGCGCACCGTGCCCACGGTGCGGCCCTGGCGCATAATGGTGATGCGATCACAGATCTCGAGCACCTGCTGCATGGTGTGGCTGATGAAGACGACGCCCACCCCGCGCGCTTTCAAGCGACGCACCAGGTCGAGCACATGGCGAGTCTGCTCGACGCCGAGCGCAGCGGCGGGTTCGTCCATCAAGACGACCTTCTGACCCCAGACGACCGCTCGCCCGACGGCGATCCCCTGGCGCTGACCGCCGGAAAGATGCTCGACCGTGTCCCCCATCGACGCGCCCCGAAGGTTGACGCCCACCTCTTCGAGCGCCTGTGCCGCCTCGGCCCGCATCTTCTTCACCCGCAGGAGGCCGAGGTGGCGCAGCGGCCCTTTACCGTAGACGGGCTCTCGCCCGAGGAATAGGTTGGAGGCGATATCGACGTTGTCCACGAGCGCCAGGTTCTGGTACACGACCTCGATCCCGTGGGCCCTGGCCGCCGCAGGCGTCGTCGCCCGGAACACCTCCCCGCCCACTTCGATGGTGCCCGAGTCCGGGCGGAGGCGCCCGCTGATGCACTTGATGAGCGTCGACTTGCCGGCACCGTTGTCACCGATGAGGCCGACCACCTCGCCGGGTCGCACGACGAGGCTCGCGTCGATCAACGCGCGCACGGCCCCGAACGACTTGGCGAGGTGCAGCGCGCCGAGGGCAGGCGGGGTGGTTGTCGCCTCGACGGCGTTGCTCGATGACGTTGTCACGCTCATTCTTTCGGCGCCCGCAGTCCGAGTGCTACAGCCACGACCACGACCGCGCCCTCCACGATGAGTTGGGCGGGCACGGTGAGACCCATGAGCACCAACCCTTCGGCCAGCATGCCCAAGAGCAGCGCGCCGACGAGCGAACCCACGACAGAGGACCGGCCACCGAACAGGCTGGTGCCGCCGATGATCGCCGCGGCGATAACCGTGAGCAGGTCCGTGCTGCCGAGCGTGTAGGTGGCGCCTTGGAGCCGTCCGGTGTAGAGGAGCCCTGCCAACGCCGCGGTGAGCGCGCTGATGCACAGCGCCGACACGCGGAGCGACTTCACCTTGAGCCCGAGCGACATCGCGGCGTCCCGGCTCCCGCCGACCGAGAGCAGGTGCAGCCCGAAGCGCGTCCGCCTCAGGACGATCTGGCCAACAACCAGTACGGCCACCACCCAGATGAACAGACTCGGGATCGGGCCTGCCGAGCCCGAGCCGAAGACAGCGTTGAAGCCGTTGTTCTGCACAGCGATCGACTGGAGGTTGGTGAGCGCTTCGGCGATGCCGAGGAGCACGCTCGTCATGCCGAGCGTGATGAGGAAGGAGGGCACCCGCAAGAACACGGTCAGTAGCCCGTTGGTGAGGCCGACCGCGAGCCCGATCCCGAGCCCCGTGAGCACACCGACCCACGCCGGCTCGTTCTGCAAGACGAGCGCGGTCACGAGCGCCACGAGCGCCACCGTCGACCCAATCGACAGGTCGATCTCCCCTGCGCCCAGAGTGAACGTGTAGCCCATGGCCATGATCGCGATGGTGGCGCTCTGCTCAACGATCGACTTCAGGTTCCCGACGGAGTCGAAGCCATGGGACTGTAAAACGATGGAGAAGACGACGAAGATGAGGACGAACCCCACGTAGGGCAGCGATGCCCGAGCCCATCGCTCGAACCTGTAGCGGCGCGCGAGCTGTGCGTCGACCAGCCCGCCCGACTCAAGCGGGCCCTCCGTGGTCGGCGAATTGCGTGTCGCCGAGTGGCCGGGGGGGATCACGCCCCCCGGTCCTCGCACGAGGGTTCGCACGCCGTCTGGCTTTTCGAGGTTCGCTGTCATGTACCCAGTGCCTCCCGGCTCGCCCGAAAGGTCGCCACCTGCAGCAGCACTATGGGTGCCGACGCTCCGCGATCGCCATCAGGACGACCAAGCGTCGTGTCCCGCTGTGCCCAGCACACGCCGCCTGCGCCCCACGGCGGATCGTCACTTGCACGCCGAGACCACATTCTTGGGCGGGTTCTGGGCAAGCGACTTCTTCCAGTCCTTCAAGATGTTCGACTTGGTCACTGCCAGCGCCTGCACGATCGAGAACTTGGGCGTCTTCCTCTTGAGAATCGCCAAGCCCGCTTCCTTGGCCATGGTCTCGCCCAGGAGATAGGGCTGTGTCGCCACGATGCCAGCTAGGTACTGACCCGTACAGAGGTCGGCATCGATAGCGGGGTCGAGTGTGAGAGTGACCACCTTTACCTTCGAGAGACCGAGGGTGCGCAAGGCGGAGATCACGCCTTCAGCGGGCGCGTCAGACCAGGGCGTGTAGATCCCAGTGATGTCAGGGTAGCGCGTCATCATAGCCGTCGCCACTGTCGCCCCTTTTGTCTGTGTAGGCATGGGTTCTTGCACCACAATATGGATCTTCGGGTAGAGCTTGCGGAGCCACGTGCGGAAGGCGGCATCTCGTTCGTTGGTTACGTAGTATGTGGCGTCGTAGTAGATGAACCCCACGTCACCGTGGCCGTGCATCGCCTTGCCGAGCAACTTCGCGGCTTCGAGGCCCATGTTGGCGAGATCGTCCGTGACAACCCCCGCATACTGCGAGGGGTACTTGAGCCCCTTCGGCAGGTTGCTCAGCAGCACGAGCTTGCTGCCTTTGGCGGACAGCGCCTTGTACGCCGATCCCTCGGTCGCCGCGTTGACAGGCAGGCTCAGCACCACGCTGGGCTTGCGAGCTTCGATGGTCTGAAGCTGGTTGACCTGGGTCGCTGCGTTGAAGTTCGCCTGCGTGGTCGCCACGACCTTGATGCCGAGCCTCTTGAACTCGGCATCGGCCCCAGAGGTCACGCCCTGGGTGAAGGTGCTCTCCTCGTGCCAAGCCATGGCCGCGGTGTAGTGCCCCTTCTTCAAGGTGGCGATCTCCTTCTTGGTGAGCTTTACCTTGGAAGCAGGAGTCGCCTTTGTACCGTCGGGCCCGACCGTCTTGGTGACCGGGCGACTGCCGGCCGCACCGATCGGTGGTGTCGCAGGCGCCGCACCGGCGACGCCCATCGCGAGGCCGACCATTCCGATGGTGAGCGCAGCCGTCACCGCGAGGCGCCGGATACTCGTGCCGCCCGTCACACCCGCACGCTGCCGTCTCGGTGGACTGGTCCGTATGGTCATTCGCATCATCGCCTTCCCTTCTTCCTTGCGATGCTTGCACTCTTGCTGCGTTCATCGTCTGCGGCTGCGTTCCTGCTCGCAGACGGCGCCGGCGCACCCGGACCAACGCCGGATGCAGCGGCGAGGAACACCGCCAAGGTGCGTGCAACGGCGACCAGGTGGTCGACCGGCACCCGCTCGTTCGGCGTGTGGCACAGCGCGATGTCTCCGGGCCCCAGATAGACACCGGGCACGCCGGCCGCCGCCAGGAGCGGCAGCTCGGACCAGTACGGTGCGCCACCCAGCGTCGCGTGCCCCGAGACCTGGCCCAGGCAGCGCGCCAGCAGCGCGACGCGCGCGTCGGCGGCGTCCGTCTCGGTCGGGGTGCCGCCGATCGGATGGTCGCGCTCGGCCGTGTAGCGCACCGTTGCCTCCACGCCGTCCTCGACGCCCAGCCGGTGCACCAGGTCCTCCAGTTCCTGGCGGGCTCCGTCCATGGTCTCGGTGGGGAGCACGGTGCGGATCAGTGTCACCGAGCAGCGCTCGGGGACCGACACCGACTCGCCGCCAGCGATGCCGGTCACGACCAAGAGCGCGTGGCCGATGCTGGGGTGCACACCTCGTGCCCACAGCTCGGCCTCGTAACCCTCGAGTGCGTGCAGGAGCTTCCCCGCGTCGCGGATGGCGCTGCGTCCCTGCCAGGGGTACGCGAAGTAGCTGGCGCGGCCGCGCACCTCGATCGTCGCTAGGAAGAACCCCGGCTGGGCCACGTATAGATCGAGGTTGGTCGGCTCGGTGTAGACAGCGAAGTCCGGGAACGGGAGCATGCCCGCGGCCAGCTCGCCGACGAGTGCCTTCGCGCCCTCGCTCCGGCCGATGCCCGGCTGCCCACTCTCCTCGTCGCCGACGAAGGCGACTACAACGTCACCTTCCGGCTCGATCCTGGCCGCGCCGAGTGCGCCCAGCGCCGACAAGATTGCAGCGATGCCGCCCTTCTCGTCGGCGGTTCCGCGTCCCCACAGGCACCCCTCTGCGAGCACCCCCGCCAAGGGATCGGCGCGCGCGTCGTCGCCCCACGCGGCCGCCCACTCGGCCACCTCGACGGTGTCGACATGGCCGATCAGCAAGATGGTCGGGCCGTCTCCCCTCCCGCGCCGCCAGCCGTACACGTTGGCTCGCCGGGGCTGGAACTGGGCCACCTTGGTTGTCATCCCGAGCGCGTTGAGTCGTCCGACCAGCTCGTCGGTGAGCCGGGACTCGTGACCGGTCACCGTGTCGACGGCGACGAGTGCCCGCGTCGTCGCCACCACCTCGTCCACGTCGACGAAGGAGCTGAGGCGCTCTGCGAGCGCGCACAGGTCTTCGGGGTGCTGGAGCTCAGCCATCTGCACCTCCCCGAACGGCGTCGAGCGCCACTGCGGCTGCACCGCGAAGGGCGGCGTCGTAGAGGAACTGGCCTGCGACGACGTCGACACTGAACGGCGCGGGCACGCTGAGGTGGCGGCGGAGCGCGCACAGCACGCGCTCGGCGTGCCCCATCAGGCCACCGCCCAGGGCCACGCGCGTAGGGTCGAAGGCGAGCACGAGCGTGCGCAGGTGCGCCCCCAGGGTCGCGAGCGCATCGTCGACGAGGTTCGCGAGCGCCGGTTCGTTGGAGTCGAAGACCTCGCGCGTCGTGAGCGTCCGTCCGGCCAGCTCGCTCGCCCGCTCGGCGAGCCGCCGCCCGCCGACCATGTCCTCGAGCGTCGAGGTCACACGGTCCAGCTCGGGGATCCGTCCGGCTGCGTAGCCGATCTCCCCCGCGCCACCGTGCGCGCCGTCGAGGACGCGCCCGCTGGCGACGGTGGCGGCGCCTACACCCGATCCGAGGTTGACGTAGAGGGCGAGGTCGACGTCACGCAACACGCCCCAGCGGTGCTCGGCCAGCGCCGCGCACTTCACGTCGTTCGCCACCACCACCGGCGCGATCCCGAAGGCATCGCCGATCTCCTCGGCCAAGCGCACGCGGTCCCAGCTGGGAAGGTTGGGCGAGAGCAGGACTCCCTCGGCGCTCGGGATGCCCGGCCTGGCGACGCCGACCCCGACGCACGGGCCGCTCGGGGCCGCCTCGAGGAGGCGGCGGCCGGCGCGCGCGGCGTCGGCCACGATCTCTTCTGCGCGGGTCGCCTTGTCGAGGCCGAGACGCTCGGTCGCCACGATCTGGCCGCGAGGATCGACGGTCGCCACCGCCGTCTTCGAGCCGCCGAAGTCGATCGCCAGTACGAACGCCGACCCGGCCCCGTTGGTCGCTGGCGTGGCATGACCCTCAGTCAGCATCGGCCGAGACCTCCGTGAACTCAGCGAGCACGCCTGTGAGCTCGGGGCCGACCGAGCCGTCGAGCAGGCTCGGGTCGACTCCCAGCTGTACGTAAGCGTCGTGCAGTCCGGCCACCACGGCCCCGAACGCGCCGGCGGCATCCCCGATCGCCGACACAGCGAGCTCCGGCCCCTCGGGAACGATCGTGTGCAGCTCCTTTTCGAGCCCCCCAATCGTCTCCCGGAGCGAGTTCGCGACCCCGCCCCCCAGGACCACCACGTCGGGCTCGTAGGCCACCGTGACCGCGACGAGGGCGGTGAGCAGCCCCTTGGAGAACCGCTTGCGGATCTCCTGCAGCGCCTTCGGAGCCGACAGAGCGAACATCGCTGTCAACGAGGTGAGGTGCACTCCCCGCTGCGCCGCCTGCGCCATGAGGCCGTGTGCCGAGAGGAGCGACTCAAGTGTGGTGCCGTCGAGGCCCACGGGGAGGTAGCCGAGCTCGCCCACGAGCCCGCTGCGTCCCCGAAGCAGGCGGCCGTCCATCACGACTCCCGCGCCGAGGCCCGTGCCGATGGTGAACATCACCACGTTGCGCTTCCCCCGGCCCCCCCCCAGCCGGATTTCGCCGAGCACGGCCATGTTGGAGTCGTTGTCGAACGTGACCGGGACCGGGACCTGATCCCTGATCGCCTCGATGAAGGAGAGGCCCTCCACCTGCGGCAAGTTCGGCGCGCCGCGCACGGCGCCGGTCTGCGGATCGACGATGCCGGGCAGCCCCACAGCCACCCTGCCGACGGACCTGTCCTCGAGCAACGCCAACGCCTGGTCCGACACCCAGCGCGCGAGCTTCGCGGTGGAAAGACGGGAAGGGGTCCGTCGGCGGGTCCGGGCAAGGACGCGCCCGAGGAGGTCGGTCGCGACCAGCCGGCAGTTGGAGCCGCCGAGGTCCACCCCGACCACGGCACCCACATCCCCGTTGAACGCCACGGGCGAGATGCGCCTCCCTCGACGGCCGGTCGGGACCAGGGGGGAGTCGCGCACCAGTCCCTCGCCCGTCAGGCCGTCGACGACCCGGGACACCGTGGCCGGACTCAGCCTCGCGGCAGAGCCGAGCTCGAGGCGCGTGGCAGTGCCCCGTTGCAGCAGTGCCCACAGGACCGCTGACCGATTTGCGTGGCGTGCGTCGCTTGCTTCCACTGTCCCATTCATGCTGAAATCGATTTCAATCTGAAACTCTAAGTTGTCGCCCGGCTCCGGTCAAGGGTCAGTGATCACAGCTCCGGTGCGCACGAGGGAGCGCCTCGTGACGTGCCACCGACCGGTGGGCAGGAGGAGGTCCGGTGGAACAGGAAGCACGCGGTCCCCTGGTTCGTGCGGACATGGCCGAGCAGCCGGCAGTCCTCGAAGGGCTACTCTCGCGCCGCCAGGAGGTGGGCGAGGCGCTGGCCAGGTTGCGCGCCGAACCCCCTGACGGCGTCCTCCTCGTGGCCAGGGGCTCGTCGGACAACGCCGCCGTCTATGGCCGCTACGCCCTCGAGGCAGCGCTCCGAAGGCCCGTGGCGCTCGCCGCCAACAGCCTCTGGACGCGCTACGACCGGCCCGCACGCCTTGCGGACTGGCTGGTCGTGGCCATCAGCCA
>JAJZMN010000044.1:9982-14368 GCA_021850345.1 Actinomycetes bacterium
GAGGTGGTCGAGGTCACGCGCCGCGCCAAGGAGTCGGGGGGCTTCGCCCTCGCGGTCACCAACGACGCCCACTCGGCGCTCGCCACCGCCGCCGACACCGTGCTCGCGCTCGACGCGGGACCCGAGCGCGCGGTGCCGGCAACCAAGACCTACACCGCGACGCTCGTGGCACTGGCGCTCGTCGCTGAGGCGCTCGGGGATCCGCCGTGGGCACGCCGATCGTTCGACTCCCTGCCACAGGCGGCCGCGACCGTCCTCGAGCACCTCGACGGCCTCGACCGCGCGGCCGAGCTGCTGGCCCATGGCAGGCCGAGCGTCCACCTCGGGCGCGGGTTCCTCTACGGCACCGCACTCGAGACTGCGCTGAAGGTGCGCGAGATGGTCGGCGTCGTAGCAGACGCCTTCGCGCTCGGGGACTTCCTGCACGGCCCCATCGTCACCACCGTCAAGGACACGCCCGCGGTGTGCCACGTCGGCGTAGGCGCCACCCGCGGCGACGCCTACGAGGTCGCGTCGGCGGTAAGGGCACGTGGTGGGCGGGTCATCGCGGTCGCAAGCGACGAGCGCGGCCCTGACCTTACAGTGCGCCTGTCGGTCCCGCGCGTCGACGAGACGCTGGCCGCGGTGGTGCACGCCATTGCGGGGCAGCGTCTTGCCCTCGAGACTGCAGTGGTGCGAGGTGTCGACCCGGACCACCCGCTCGGTCTCGAGAAGGTGACGGCGACGACGTGAGCGCGCACGCTGCGGGCGTGCCCGCGCTGTGCCACCGCCCACACGTGAGCACAGCCGGAATCGACGACGGAACCGCACCGAGGGACGACCCATGCTCCTGGACGCACTGAGGCAGCGCAATCCCGAGCTGGCGCTCTCCTCCATCCGCACGCACCAGCATCAGGTCGTCGCCCCCAACACGTACGTCTTCGACCTCGACACCGTGAGGCAGAACGCCGCGCGCTTCTTCGACGCATCGTCGTCGCTGGATCTCTCCGCGTACTTCATGGCGAAACAGTACGGGAGGAACCCCGACGTGAGCCGAGCGGTCGTCGACGCCGGGATCGAAAAGGCGGTGGCCGTGGACCTCCAGTGCATGCGCGCGCACCGCCGACACGGCATCTCGCTGGGACACGTCGGCCACCTCGTCCAACCCCCAGCGGGTAAAGAGCACGCACTGCTGGAGGCGGCACCAGAGGTGGTGACCGTCTTCGACATCGAGCGAGCCCGCCGCATCGGCGGGGCCGCCCGCGCGCTCGGCCGCACGCAAGATGTGCTGCTGCGGGTGCGGGCGCCGGGGGACTTCTTCTACTTCGGCCACGCCGGAGGGTTCCTCCTCGCAGAGATCGAGGCTGCAGCCGGGGCGGTAGATACGCTGGACGGCGTCCGGGTAACCGGGGTCACCACGTTCCCTTGCCTCCTCGGCGACCCAGCCACCGGCACGGTCCAACCGACCCACAACCTCAGCACCTTGATCGAGGCGGCCAAACGGCTTCGGCGCGCCGGGCACGCCGTCGAGCAGGTCAACGCTCCAGGCACGAACTCAACCAGCACGATCGAGATCCTGGCGCGTGCGGGAGCCACCCACGTCGAGCCGGGCAACGCGCTCCACGGTACGACCCCGGTCACCATGGTCGACCCCGGCGCGCCCGAGGTGCCGGCCGTCGTGTACCTGAGCGAGGTCGGACACTTCGTCGGAGACGACGCCTACGCGTTCGCCGCCGGCTACTACGTCGACAAGGTTCTCGGCAACTACCCCCTGCGCGCACTGGTCGGACACGACGAGACGGCCTTGGACCGCGTGCTCCCAGTACACGTCGCGCCCGAAGGCGCCATCCACTACTACTTCGTCCTCCCCGAAGCCCGCAAAGCAGGCGTCGGGGTCGGCGACAGCGTCGTGATGTGCTTCCGGCCCCAGGTGTTCGTGACTCGTGGGCGCACCCAGGCGCTTGCGGGCATCCACCGTGGGCAGATGACGGTGCTCGAGCGCTACGACGGCGAGGCCCACGTGGTGGACATCCTCGCCTAGGTGGCTGGTGTCTCTCTCGTCGATCTCGATTCGCGATCCACGCCTGGATCTGAGAAAGAATTACATGGGACGGGCCATCCCTCTCTTTGCGGGGTGACGCGCCACCGCTGTGGTGTTCGTCACCTGCTGGGGTTCACACCACCGTCGCGTGTCCGCGTGCATGTGGACACTCCGTTCGGACGCACAAGGGGGTCAGCGAGCACAAGCAGCACCGCGCGCACTGGTGGTGGCGGCAGTGACCGCGACGGTGCCGTTCGGCTCAGCGCGGCGCGGGGGCCATGACGCGTCCGGGTACCACCGAAGGGCGATCGGCTCCATCGCCGAGAACAGGGACTCGTGCACGATGACGCCAGCGGCGAAGGGCGAGGCGTTCTGCCACTCCGTCGGGCAGACGACAGAGGTCCCCTCGACAAGGATCGCCCTCGTCGTGGCCTCCCCGCCGTTCCGCGTGGGGAAGTCCTACGACACCGACGCGAGCTTCGACGAGCACTCGACGCTCCTCGAGCAAGTCTTCGTCGAGTGCCACCGCGTCCTGCAGCCCGGTGGCCGGGCGGTGGTGAACGTCGCCAACCTCGGCAGGCGGCCGTACGTCCGGTTCGGGCACATGCTCACGTCTCTGTTGCTCGAGATGGGCTTCCTCATGCGCGGCGAGGTGATCTGGCTGTAGGCCAAGGGGGCCGGGGGCAGTTCGCGTGGGGGAGCTGGCGCTCGCCTGCCAATCCCGTGCTGCGCGACGCGCACGAGTACTGCCTGTGCTTCTCCAAGGGCCGATTCGATCGGGTGGTCCAGGGCGTCGCCGACATCTCGGCAGCAGAGTTCTGCGCGTCGACGCTGCCGGCGTGGCAGGTTCCGCCCGAGCAGGCACGTCGTGTCGGCCATGCCGCACCGTTCCCCGTCGAGCTCGTGCGGCGCTTCGTCCGCCGCTACACCTACCGGGACGAGTGGGTGCTCGACCCGCTCATGGGTTCGGGCACGACGGCGGTCGCGGCAGTGACGACGGGGCGCAGGTGGGTGGGCTACGAGCTGGACCCCACCGACCGCGCGCTCACTCGGCGTCGCGTCGCCGCTGCAGAGGCCGTGCTGGCGCTGGGCGTCTGAGGACCGCGGGAGCAGCTCCCGTACCTATGGCGACCGTTCTGTGTGTCACAGCAAGGCGGAACGATCGAGCGCGGACGTGAGGCGTAGGACGGCAGTCCATGCCGGTGCGGGGAACAGGGCACCCGGCGCCTGGAGAAGAGGGCGGAGGAACGATGTCACGTCGAGACTTCGGAAGCATCAGGAAGCTGCCGTCGGGAAGGTTCCAGGCGCGTTATCGCCTGCCGTCGGGCCACATGATCGCGGCGCCGCACACGTTCCCGACGAAAGGTGACGCTGGCCGCTACCTCGCGTCGATCGAGACCGATCTCGTGCGAGGGACGTTCGCCGACCCGAGCGGCTCGCGCCTCACCCTCGCGGAGTGGGCCGAGGAGTGGATCGAGCGACCCGGCAAACGGCCATCGAGCGTTGTGCGCGACCGCCAGGCGCTCGAGGTGTGGCTCCCCCGGCTCGGAGACCTGTCGCTGACGGCGATCACGGCATACGAGGTCCAAGCCGCAGTCGACGCCCGGGCAAAGGAGGTCGCGCCGTCCACGCTCCGACGGGACTTCGCGACGCTGAAGGCCCTCCTCAACGCCGCGGTCGACGTCGACATGATCACGAAGTCCCCTGCGCGGCGCACCAAGCTCCCCGACGTACTGCCGCCCGAGCGGCCCACGGTCGGACCCGCGGAGCTCGCGAGGCTCGTCGCAGAGGTCCCGCCGCGCTTTCGGGCACTGGTCCTCGTCGCCGCGGTGCTCGGGCTCCGCTGGAGCGAAGCCGTCGCGCTTCGCATCTCCGACATCGACTTCGACGCGGGGACCCTGACGGTGGCCCAATCCGTCGAGGAGCTCGCTGGGCACCTCCGGATCGTCCCGTACGGCAAGACGCGCACCAGCCTCAGATCGATGGCGGTACCGCCGTTCTTGGTCGACGCACTGCGAACGCACGTGGCCGAGCACCGAACGGATGCGCCAGTCGACGGCCTGCTCTTCGTCGGACCGCGCGCGGGGATCCTGCGTCGGAATTTCGTCGAGCGCGTGCTGCGTCCGGCGTCGGAGCGCGCGGGGCTGCCCGCATCACTCACCTTCCACGGGCTGCGCCACGTTGCGGTGAGCTCCATGGCCGAAGCCGGGGTGCCGTACAACGTGACGCAGGCTCGGGCCGGGCACGCGACGGCGCGCATGACGGTCGAGCTGTACTCGCACCGGTCGAACGAAGCGGACCGCGCGGCGGCGGAGGCGCTGGAGGGGTACTTCGGAGTAGCCATGACGGCACTACGCGATCGCCCT
>JAJZMN010000169.1 GCA_021850345.1 Actinomycetes bacterium
GAACGCAGCGTCGCCGTGGTACCCCTCCACGATCGCCCCGCAGTCGACCGAGAGGATGTCGCCCTCCTTCAGCCGGTAGTCCCCCGGGATGCCGTGGACGATCATGTCGTTGGGTGAGGTGCAGATCACCGCCGGGAAGCCGTGGTAACCGAGGAAGTTGGAGGTCGCGCCCCGCCGCTCGAGCACCTCCCTGGCGACGGCGTCGAGCTGGCGCGTCGTGACCCCCGGCTTGGCAGCGGCGCGGGTGACCTCGTGCATCTCGGCCACCACCTTGCCGGCGCGGCGCATCTTGTCGAGCTCCCGGGCATTGCGTCTCACTGCCGGCGCTCGTCGATCGCGCTCACGCACCGCCTCGTCACGGCGTCGGCGGGGCCGGTACCGTCCACTTGGGCGAGGAGCCCGCTGCGCTCGTAGCGCTCCAGGAGCGGCGCGGTCGCCCGCTCGTAGAGCTCGAGGCGGCGACTGATGGCCTCTTCGGTGTCGTCCTCGCGCTGGACCACCTCGCCGCCGCAGACGTCACAGGTCCAGTTCACCGACGGCGGGGAGGAGACCGAGTAGTTCGTCCCGCAGTCGACGCACACCCGCCGCGAAGCCAGGCGCTGCAGGACGACGGCGGTCGGCACCTCGAGATCGATCACGAGATCCAGGCGGTCGGGCGAGAGGATGTCGTCGAGCTGGTCGGCCTGCGCGGTCGTCCGGGGGCAGCCGTCGAGGATGAACCCCCGTGCTCTTGCGTCGCGCTCGGAGATGCGGTTCGCGACCATCTCCATGATCAGCTCGTCGGGGATGAGCTCGCCGTCGTCCATGAGCTTCTTCGCTCGCCGCCCGAAGCCGGTCTGTGCCTTCACCTCTCGTCGGAGCATGTCACCGGTCGACACGTGCGGCACGACGTAGTGGTGCGAGAGCCGCACGCACTGCGTCCCCTTGCCAGCTCCCTGCTTGCCGAGGACCACGAGCCTGACGCCGGGAACCACCCAGGCCCTACTTCAGGAATCCCTCGTAGTTGCGCATCATCAGCTGGCTGTCGATCTGGCGCATCGTTGTCAACGCGACGCCGACCGAGATCAGCAGCGTGATGCCGTAGAAGGGGAACCGGTTGAGGTTCCACAAGGCCATGAGGAGCGACGGGATGACCGCGACGGCGCCGAGGAACAGTGCGCCGGGCACGGTGATCCGGTTGAGGATGTGGGCGAAGTACCTTTCGGTCGGCCCCCCGGGCCGGATGCCTGGGACGAACCCCCCTTGCTTGCGGATGATGTCCGCCTGCTGGTGCGGATCGAAGGCGACGTACACGTAGAAGAACGTGAAGGCCACGATCAGCACGAAGTACATGAGGATGTAGAAGAGCGAGGTGGGGGTGATGTTGTCGCGCACCCACGTCTGGAAGCCCCCCGAGGGGACCACGTTGCTGAGCAGCACCGGGATGTAGAGCACGGAGCTCGCGAAGATGATCGGGATGACCCCCGACTGGTTCACTTTGAGCGGGATGTAGGTGCTCTGGCCGCCGTACATCCTCCGTCCCGCCATGCGCTTGGCGAACGTGACGGGGATACGCCGCTGGCCCTGTGTCATGAACACGATGCAGATGAGGAGCACGAGCGAGACGGCGATGATGACGCCGAATTTGAAGGCGCCGCCCTCCTCGTAGAGGCCCTTGCCGCCCGAGGGGATCGCGGCGACCACGTTGGCGAAGATCAGGATCGACATCCCCTGGCCGATGCCGCGCTGGGTGATGAGCTCGGCGAGCCACATCACGAAGGCGGTCCCCGCGGTCAGGCAGAGGACCATGAAGGCCGCGAGCGGGATGCTGAACTTCGGGATGAGGTTGATCGTCGTCCCGATCAGCGCGGAGTCGTGGCCGTGGAACGCGTAGACGAGGCCGGTGGACTGCATGAGGGCGAGCGCGACGGTGAGGTAGCGCGTCGTCTGGGTGATCTTCTTCTGGCCGACCGCGCCCTGGTCCCGCCATTCCTCGAGCTTCGGGATCACCGTGGCGAGGAGCTGGATGATGATCGAGCTCGTGATGTAGGGCATGACGCCGAGCCCGAAGACGGCGAGCCGCACGAGCGCGCCGCCGGAGAACAGGTTGAGGAAGCCGAGCACGCCAGAGGACCCGGCGGCCTTGGTGAGCTTCGTGAGCTCGGCCCAGCTGACCCCCGGGACGGGCACGTTGGCCCCGACCTGGTAGATCGCGATGACCAAGAGAGTGAACAGGACCTTGTTGCGCAGGTCCGGCACCCTGAAGATGTTGCCGAGACGCGAGAGCATCGGCCTACCGGTTCGTGAGGGCGTTCCCGCGGGCCGGCGGGCGGCCCGAGGCGTACGGCAGCGGGATGCGCTCGACCGAGCCGCCCGCTGCGGTGATCGCGGCCTCCGCCGCTGCGGAGAAGGCGTGCGCCCGCACCCGCACCGGACGGGCGATCTCCCCTCGGCCGAGCACCTTCACGAGTGCGCCCTTACGCACCAGGCCGGCGGCCGCGAGCTCCGCTGGGCTGACCTCGTCGGCGCCGAGCGCGTCGAGCGCGTCGAGGTTCACCGGCGAGTACTCGATGCGGAACGGGTTCTTGAACCCCCGCAGCTTCGGGATCCGCTGCATCAGGGGAAGCTGGCCACCTTCGAAGCCGGCGGGGATCGTGTCCCGGGCCCCCTGGCCCTTGGTTCCCCTCCCCGCGGTCTTGCCGCCCTTCCCGCCGATGCCGCGCCCGACGCGTCGCTTCGCGCGCCGGGAGCCGGGGGCCGGGGCGAGGTCGTGCAGCTTCATTCCGACACCTCCTCCACCGTGACGAGGTGGGGAACCCGAGCGAGCATCCCCCGGATCTCGGGGCGGTCGGGCAGTTCATTGGTCTGGCCAATGCCACGTAGCCCCAGGGCGCGCAGCGTCCCTCGGTGCTTGGGCTTGGTGCCGATCTCCGATCGCACCTGGGTCACCCGCAGCGCGGCCATCGTCAGCGTGCCTCCGCGTAGAGCTCCGTCTCCCGACGGCGCTCGCGGTACGCGCGCAGCACGCCGGTCGGGGTGACCTCGTCCGGAGCCTTCCCGCGCAGCGCCGCCACCTCGTCGGGCCTGCGCAGCGCGCGGAGGCCCGCGACGGTCGCGTGCGCGACGTTGATCCCGTTCGACGAGCCCAGCGACTTGGCGAGGATGTCCCGGATGCCCGCCATCTCGAGGATGGCCCGGGCAGCGCCCCCGGCGATGACGCCGGTCCCGGGAGCGGCGGGCTTGAGCAGCACGCGGCCGGCACCGCTTTCTCCGATGACCGGGTGGGTGATCGTGGAGCCGGCAAGCGGGACCTCGAAGAGGTTCTTGCGGGCCTCCTCGATGCCCTTTTGCACCGCGAGCCCGGCCTCCTTCGCCTTGCCGTAGCCGAGGCCCACCTTGCCGTTGCCGTCGCCGATGACCATGAGCGCGGCGAAGGAGAACCGCCGGCCGCCCTTCACGACCTTCGCCACCCGGTTCACGCGGATGGTCCGTTCTTCGAACTGCACCTCGCTCATCAGAACTCCAGTCCCTCGCTGCGGGCGGCATCGGCGAGCGCCGCGACCCGGCCGTGGTACTTGAACCCGCCCCGGTCGAAGACGACCCGCTCCACCCCGGCCGCCTTCGCCCGGGTGGCAACGAGGCGACCAACCGCCTCGGCGGCGCTCACGTTACCGCCGCCTTTTCCCGCGAGGGCGTCGCGAAGCTCGCGGTCGGCCGTCGACGCCGCGGCCAACGTCCGCCCGCTCGAGTCGTCGATGACCTGTGCGGTGATGTTCCGGAGGCTCCGGTTGACGGCCAGACGGGGCCGCTCGGGCGAGCCCGACACCTTGCGGCGCACCCGGGTGTGGCGCCGCTTCCTGAGCACCTTCTCCCGATCGGTCCGTGCCATCACTTCGCCGCCTTCCCGGCCTTGCGCAGCACACGCTCGCCGGCGTAGCGCACGCCCTTGCCCTTGTAGGGCTCGGGCTTGCGGATCTTGCGGATGTTGGCCGCCACCTGGCCCACGAGCTCCTTGTCGATGCCGCGTACGACGATCCGGGTCGGCGCGGGCACCTCGAAGCTGATGCCCTGAGGCGCGTCGACGAGGACGGGGTGCGAGAAGCCGAGGGCCAGCTCGATCGCCTGCGGGCTGCGGGCGTTCGCCCGGTACCCGACGCCGACGATCTCGAGCTCCTTGGTGAACCCCTGGGTGACGCCGGTCACCATGTTCGCCACGAGCGAGCGGGTGAGACCGTGCAGGGCACGTTGCTCCCGCTCGTCGTCTGCGCGCGCGACGTTGAGGACGTCGCCGTCCTGGGTGACCGAGATGCCCTGGGGCAGCCGGCGCGCGAGGGTGCCCTGCGGCCCGGTGACCGTCACGGCGCCGTCGTCGAGTGCAACGGTCACTCCCGCGGGAACCGGGATCGGGGACCGCCCGATGCGCGACATCTAGCGTGCTCCTTCTTCGGCGTCTTGTACGGCGTCTTCTTCGGCGTCTTCTACGACTCTTCCGACCGGGCTACCAGACATGGCAGAGCACCTCGCCACCGAGATGGCGCTGGCGCGCCTCCCGGTCGGTCATCAGGCCGTGGCTGGTCGAGACCACCGCGACGCCCATGCCGCCGAGCACCCGGGGCATCGTGTCGGCGCGCGCGTAGATCCGAAGGCCCGGCTTCGACACCCGCCGGATCCCGCCGATGGTGCGGACCCGGTCCGTCGAGTACTTCATGGTGATCTCGAGGGTCGATCCCGGGCGACGAGGGTCGCGGTGCACGGAGTACCCCTCGATGAACCCCTCTCGCTCGAGGATCTGGGCGAGCGCCTCCTTGAGCTTGGAGCCCGGCATGGAGACGGTCTCCTTCTGCGCAGTGCTCGCGTTGCGGATCCGGGTGAGCATGTCCGCGATCGGGTCGGTCATCGTCATCGCCCGCGCTCCTACCAGCTCGCCTTCGTCACGCCGGGCACCTCGCCCGCGTGGACCATCTGCCGCAGACAGATCCGGCACAGCCCGAACTTGCGGTAGACGGCCTTCGGTCGGCCGCACCGCTTGCACCGGGTGTAGGCGCGCACCTTGAACTTCGGGGTGCGCTGCTGCTTCTCGATCAGTGCCTTCTTCGCCATGATGCTTATCGGATCTCCTGTCGGAACGGAAAGCCGAACGCTCGGAGGAACGCGCGGCCATGCTCGTCGGTGCGGGCGGTGGTGACGATCGTGATGTCCATGCCTCGGACCGTGTCGATGCGGTCGTAGTCGACCTCGGGGAAGATCAGCTGCTCGTTCACGCCGAAGGTGTAGTTGCCGCTGCCGTCGAACGACCGGGACGACAGGCCGCGGAAGTCACGGATCCTCGGGATCGCCAGGCTGATGAGCCGGTCGAGGAACTCCCAGGCGCGGTCGCCGCGAAGCGTGACGCGCACGCCGATGGGCATCCCGGCGCGCAGCTTGAACCCGGCGATCGACTTCTTCGCGCGGGTGACGACCGACTTCTGCCCCGTGATGACTTCGATGTCGCGCTGGGCGCCCTCGATCAGCGAGGGCTGCTGGGTGGCGCGTCCGACGCCCATGTTGACCACGATCTTCTCGAGGCGGGGCACCTCCATCACGTTGGCGAGCCCGAGCTCCTGCTTGAGCTGGGCCTGCACCTCCTCGCGGTAGCGGGACTTCAGCCGGGGCGCCGCCTCGCCGGCGCTGCCCGCGGCCCGCCCGGCGGTCCGCTCGATGTCGGGGGCGGCGCGGGTCCCCGCCCCCCTCCCGGTCTGGGGAGCGGGGCGCTGCCCCGTGCGCGGCGCGGCCTTCTTCGCGCCTGCGGCCTTCTTCGCGCCTGCGGCCTTCGCCGCCTTCGACGGGCTCACAGCTCGGCTCCGCACTTGCGGCAGATCCGGACCTTGCGCCCCTGCTCGTCCACCTGCATCCCGACCCGGGTCGGCTCGCCGCAGCTCCGGCAGACGATGGACACCGACGAGACGGGCAGCGGCATGAACTTGTCGATGATGCCGCCCTGGTAGGTCTGCGCGGTCGGCTTCGAGTGGCGCTTGGCCACGTTCACTCCCTCGAGGACGACCTTGCCCTCCGACGGCAGGGCGCGCACCACATCGGCGCGGTGGCCCTTGTACTTCCCCGAGCGCACGACCACGCGGTCGCCCTTCCGAACCCGCATCACAGCACCTCCGGAGCGAGCGACACGATCCGCATGAACTTCTTGTCCCGCAGCTCGCGGCCGACCGGCCCGAAGATGCGGGTCCCCCGGGGCTGCTGCTGCTCGTTGATGAGGACCGCGGCGTTCTCGTCGAAGCGGATGTAGCTCCCGTCGGGACGGCGCTTCTCCTTGACCGTCCGCACGACGACGCACTTGACGACGTCCCCCTTCTTCACGGCGGCGCCGGGAATCGCGTCCTTCACGGTGGCGACGAAGACGTCGCCGATGCTCGCGTAGCGACGGCGCGAGCCTCCGAGCACGCGGATGCACAGCACCTCGCGCGCACCCGAGTTGTCGGCCACCCGGAGGCGGGACTCCTGCTGGATCATCGGGCGCGCTCCATGATCTCGGCGAGCCGCCAACGCTTGAGCTTGGAGAGCGGCCGGGTCTCGACCACCCGCACGCGGTCCCCCACCCGGGCACTGCCCTCCGCGTCATGGACGTAGAGGCGCTTGGTGCGCTGGACCGTCTTGCCGTAGCGGGGGTGGCGGACGCGCTCGACAACGGCGACGATGAGCGTCGCCTGCATCTTGTCGGACACGACGGTGCCCTCACGGACCTTCCGCCGGTTCGGGCGCGTCCCGGTGCTCTCGGGCACGGCTTCTCCCTCGGCCATCACGCCTCCTCCTCCCCGGCCCGGGCTCCGGTGTCAACGCCGGCCTCGGCCTCGAGATCCTGCTGGCGGAGCACGGTGAGGAGCCGGGCGACGTCCTTCTTCACGTGCTTGATCCGTGCGACGTTGTCCAACTGCCCCGTGGCCTTCTGGAACCGCAGGTTGAACAGCTCCTTGCGCGACTCCGCGAGCTTGTCCTCCAGCTCGCTCCGCGCCATGGCCAGGTACTCGGACGGCGCCATCAGACCTGCACCTCCGCGGCGCCGTGCGTGCCGGGCCGCACGACGAAGCGCGCCTTCATCGGCAGCTTCTGGATCGCCCGCTCCATCGCCGCCTGCGCCAGCTCCTGGTCGACCCCGGAGAGCTCGAAGAGGACGCGCCCGGGGCGCACCACGGCGACCCAGTGCTCGGGGTTGCCCTTCCCCGAGCCCATACGGGTCTCGGCCGGCTTCTGGGTCACCGGCTTGTCGGGGAAGACGCGGATCCAGATCTTCCCGCCACGGCGCACGTGGCGGGTCATCGCGATCCGGGCAGCTTCGATCTGGCGCGCGGTGAGCCATCCCGGCTCGAGCGCCTGGATCCCGAAGTCGCCGAAGGTGACGGTCGTGCCGCCCTTTGCGGCGCCGGTGAGCCGGCCCCGCTGCTGCTTGCGGTGCTTGACCTTGCGCGGCATGAGCATCTCAGTCCACCTCCCTGCGGAAGTGGGGCGCCTCGTGGTGCTCGTGGCGGCTGCGCCGCTCCATCTCCTCGTCCTCGGCCAGCCGGCGCTCGAGCTCGTCCGGCTCGGTCGGGAGACCGATGAGGTCCGAAACCGGCGGCGCCTCGCCTTCCTCCTCGGTCTCCGGCGCGGCCGGCGCGGGAGCCGGTGTCTCCGCGGTCTCCGGCGCGGCCGGCGCGGCCGGCGCGGGAGCCGGAGTCTCAGCGGTCTCCGGCGCGGCCGGCGCGGGAGCCGCCGGCTCCGCGGTTTCCGCGGTTTCGGTCTCCGCGGTCTCCGCGGTCTCCGCAATCTCCTGCGCCTCCCGCCCGTTCGAGGACGGGGCCGTCGCCGGAGCCTCGGCCGCCTGGCGATCGACGATCGCCTCCTCTGCGGCGAGCTCGTCTGCCGCGAGCTCCTCTGCGGCGAGCTCGTCTGCGGCGAGCTCCGCTGCTCCCGAACCCGGCGCTCCGAGCCCGGCACGCCTGCGGCCACCGCCGGCCGTGATGAGCCGGCGCGGCCTGCCCTGTCCGGACGTCTCGCCGACCGCCATCGCGGCTTCACGGGTGATCTTGTCGTCGATCGACACCTTGTAGGGCAGGATGTCGCCCTTGTAGATCCAGACCTTCACGCCGACCCGACCCGACGTGGTCCGCGCCTCGCGGAAGCCGTAGTCGATGTCGGCGCGCAGCGTATGCAGCGGCACCCGACCTTCGCGGTAGGACTCCTTGCGGGCCATCTCGGAGCCGCCGAGGCGGCCGGAGCACTGGACCCGCACGCCCTGGGCCCCGGCCTTCTGGACGGTCTGGATGGCCCGCTTCATCGCGCGTCGGAAGGCGACACGCCGGGCGAGCTGGTCACAGATCCCCTGTGCGATCAGCGCGGCGTCGAGTTCGGGCTGCTTGATCTCCTGGATGTTCAGCTGAATCCGGTTGTGGAGCCCGGTGATCTCCTCGAGCTTCTTCTTCAGCCGGTCGGCCTCGGCACCGCGGCGGCCGATCACGATCCCGGGCCGTGCGGTGTGGATGTCGACCCGCAACCGGTCGCGCGTGCGCTCCACCTCGATACGGCTGACGGCCGCGGCCTCCAGCTGCGACATGAGGTAGTCGCGGATCTTCCAGTCCTCGACCACGAAGTCGCGGTAGTGGCGCTCCTCGAACCAGCGGGACTTCCAGTCGGTGGTGACACCGAGCCGGAAGCCGTAGGGGTTGACCTTCTGGCCCATCTACTCGCCCTTCTCGCTCTCGCCTTCGGGGCCACCCTCGGCCTCGGACTCCTCTGCCGTTGGCTCTTCGGCCTCGGTCTCCTCTGCCGTCGGCTCTTCGGCCTCGGTCTCTTCGGCCTCGGTCTCTTCGGCCTCGGTGGCGCCGATCTCGAGCTCCTCTTCGGCTTCGAGCTGGACCTCGGGCGACTCGGCTCCGAGCGCGGCCTCTGCCTCCGCCGCGTGGCGGCGACGGGAGAGCCGCCCGGCGAGGTCGGCACGACGGCGAGACTCGGCCACCCGGCGCTGGCGCTGCGCACCGGCGGCCTGGCGCTCGGCTCGGCGGCGGACCAGTCGCTCCTCGGGCATCCGGCTCACGATGACCGTGATATGGCAGCTCCGCTTGCGGATGCGCGTCGCTCGCCCGCGGGCCCGGGGCCGCCAGCGCTTCAGGGTGACGCCCTCGTCGGCGTAGCAGGCCGAGACGTAGAGCTCCTCGGCGTCCGCACCGTCGTTGTGCACGGCGTTGGCGACGGCGGAGGCGAGCAGCTTGCCGACGATCTCCGCCGCCTCGCGCGGGGTGTTGCGCAGGATGTCGGCGGCCCGGTCGACGTCCTGCCCGCGGATGAGGTTCAGCACGACGCGCGCCTTGGTAGCGGACATGCGGCAGTGGCGCAGGACCGCACGCGTGCCCGGGCGCTCGTTGGTCTTGAGTCCCGGCATCTCAGCGCCTCCCCGCCCGCTCCTGTCCCGCGTGGTAGCGGAACGTGCGCGTCGGGGCGAACTCGCCGAGCTTGTGGCCGACCATCGCCTCGGTCACATAGACCGGCACGTGGCGGCGGCCGTCGTGGACCGCGATCGTGTGGCCGACCATGTCCGGGATGATCGTGGAGCGGCGGGACCAGGTCTTGATGACCCGCTTCTCCCCCGTCGCGTTCAGCGCGTCCACCTTCTTCAACAGGTGGTCGTCCACGAACGGCCCTTTCTTCAGACTGCGCGGCACCGCGACCTCCCGCTACCGCCGGGCGCCGCGCGTGCGGCGACGGCGAACGATCAACTTGTCGGACTGCTTGTGGCGGGCACGGGTGCGACCCTCCGGCTTCCCCCAGGGGGAGACCGGGTGGCGGCCACCGGACGACTTGCCCTCTCCACCACCAAGCGGGTGGTCGACGGGGTTCATCGCGACCCCGCGGGTCTGCGGGCGGATGCCCTTCCACCGGTTGCGGCCGGCCTTGCCCACCTTCACGAGCTCGGCCTCGGCGTTCCCGACCACGCCGAGGGTCGCACGGCACTCGATCGAGACGCGGCGCATCTCGGTCGACGGCAGCCGGAGGGTCGCGAACGCACCCTCCTTCGCCACGAGCTGGATGCTCATGCCTGCGCCCCTGGCGAGCTTGCCGCCGCCGCCGGGACGCAGCTCGACGCAGTGGACGACCGATCCCACCGGGATGTAGCGCAGCGGGAGCGCGTTGCCCGGGCGGATCTCCGCGCCCTGGCCGTTCTGGAGGACGTCGCCGACCCGCACGTTGGCGGGAGCGAGGATGTACCGCTTCTCGCCGTCGCGGAAGTGGAGCAGCGCGATGCGCGCGTTGCGGTTGGGGTCGTACTCGATCGCGGCGACCTTGGCCGGCACGCCGTCTTTGTCGCGACGGAAGTCGACGATCCGGTACTGGCGCTTGTGGCCGCCGCCGCGGTGGCGTGCCGTCTTTCGGCCGTAGTTGTTGCGCCCGCCGGACCCGGAGTTCGACGCGAGCAACGAGCGCTCGGGCCGGTCCCGCGTGATCTCGGCGAAGTCCGAGACGGTCTGGAACCGCCGTCCGGCGCTGGTGGGCTTGCGTGAGCGAAGCGGCATGGCGTCCTCAGCTCTCGAAGAGGTCGATCTTGTCGCCCGGATGCAGCGTCACGAAGGCGCGCTTGGTGTCCGGGCGCTGGCCGGTCTTGTTGGTCCGACGGTTCCTGGTGGTCTTCCCCTTGCGGTTGAGCGTGTTCACCTGGTCGACGTGCACGTCGAAGGCCTGCTCGACGGCACGCCGGACGTCGATCTTGGTGGCGCGCCGGTCGACCACGAAGACGTAGACGTTGCGGTTCATGAGCGCGTAGGACTTCTCGGAGATCACCGGGCGGCGCAGCACCGACGTGGGCTCCCTCATCGCCTTCATCGCTCGGCCTCCTCGTCGTCACCGGGCACGTCGTCGTCACCGGGCACGTCGCCGTCACCGGGCACGTCGTCGTCACCGGGCACGCCGTCGTCACCGGGCACCGCCCCGTCACCGGGCGCCGCCCCGGCGCCCGTCGGTGCCTCGGTCCCGCCCGGCAGCGTGGCGTCGGAGAACAGGACCCAGTCGCTGCGAAGGACGTCGTAGGCGGAGAGCTCGGCCACGAGCACCGTCTGGACCTCGGGCAGGTTGGCGAAGGAACGCTCGGCGGTCATCTCGTCGTCGTCGAGCACCACGAGCACGCGCCCGTCGAGCCCGAGCGCCTCGAGGCTCCGGATGGCGTCCTTGGTCCTGGGCGTCTCGAAGCGCCACGCGTCGACGAGGGCGACCTTCGACGCTGCGGCGCGATCGGACAAAGCGGAGCACAGCGCGAGGCGCACCATCTTCTTCGGCGTGCGCTGCGCGTAGCTTCGGGGCTTCGGGCCGAGGGCGACGCCACCGCCGGTCCAGATCGGTGATCGGGTCGATCCCTGGCGCGCCCGCCCGGTGCCCTTCTGCCGCCACGGCTTGGAGCCGCCCCCCCTTACCTCGGCGCGGGTCTTGGTCGACTGGGTGCCCGCACGGGCGGCGGCGAGCTGTGCGGTCACGACCTGGTGGAGGACGGCCTGGTTGGGCTCGATGCCGAAGACCTCGGGGGACAGCTGGACCTCGCCGAGCGACTTGCCCGCCATGTCCCTGCGCTGGACGGTGCGGGACTCGGGTGCAGGGCGCTCCTTGCGGACGGCGAGGCGGTGGGTCGCGGCCGGGCTCACCGGGCGCTCCCGTTGCGCTGCGGCGGCGTCTTCACCGAGTCCCGGAGCACCACGACGGCGCCCCGGGGTCCGGGAACGGCTCCCTTCACGAGGACGAGCTCGCGCTCGGGATCGCTCGAGACGACTTCCAGGTTGAGCGCCGTCACCTGGCGTGCTCCCATCCGTCCGGCCATCCGGGTGCCCTTGAACACCTTGGCCGGGGTGGCGCACGCACCGATCGAGCCGGGCGCCCGGTGGTGCTTGTGGTTGCCGTGCGCGGCACCCTGTCCCTTGAAGTTGTGGCGCTTCATGCCGCCGGCGAAGCCCTTCCCCTTGCTCACGGCGATGGCATCGACCCGCTCGCCGGCGCTCCACAGCTCGGCGGTCAGTTCCTGGCCGACCTCGAAGGACGCGGCGTCCTCCAGGCGGAGCTCGAGGAGGTCCCTGCCAGGGTCCACGCCGGCGTGCTCGAAGTGCCCGCGCTCGGGCTTGGTCAGGGTCGACGCCCGGCGGAACCCCCACGTCACCTGCAGCGCCGAGTACCCCTCGCGCTCGGGGGTCTTCACCTGGACGACACGCACGGGCGCGACGCGCAGCACCGTCACCGGTATGGCGCGGTTCTGCTCGTCCCATACCTGGGTCATGCCGACCTTCTCGCCGACGATCGCCTTCGTTGCCACGTCTCTCCTCGCGCTTCGTGCTCGCTGCCCGTGCGCATGCCAACGCTCCGCCCGGAGAAACCCGAGCGGAGCGCTCGTCCTGTGTTGGCCGGAGGTTCCCCTCGCACCCCGTCGGGGGCGCAGTGGGCGCTCCGGCACGTCTGCTGAAGCGGCCCGGTGGTGGCCACCTCGGTGGAAGCCATCTGCCGCTCTGCACCAGCCGCCCGCAGGTGGCCGACCGACCATGCTAGCGGACCACCGCAGGGGCCGACAAGGCGGCGGCCCGGACTCCCGGACCGGTGGACTCCCGGACCGGTGGACTCCCGGACCGGTGGACTCCCGGACCCGGCGGACTCCCGGACCCGGCGGACGGGAGTCCCTCAGGTGTTCTGAATCTTGATCTCGATGTCCACGCCCGCGGGGAGGTCGAGCCGCTGGAGCGAGTCGACCGTCTTGGGCGTGTGCTCGAGGATGTCCACCAGACGCTTGTGCACCCGCATCTCGAAGTGCTCGCGGCTGTCCTTGTACTTGTGCGGCGACCGGATCACCGTGTAGCGGTGCTTGTCCGTCGGCAGGGGCACGGGCCCCTGCACCTTCGCCTGGGTGCGGAGGACCGTCTGGACGATCTTCTCCGTCGACTGGTCGAGGATCTCGTGGTCGTAGGCCTTCAGCCTGATCCGGATCTTCTGTCGGCTGGTTTCGGCCATGGCTGCTCGCGTCCCCGTCGTGCCCGGACTACTTGAGGATCTTGATGACCCGGCCGGAAGCGACGGTACGGCCACCCTCGCGGATGGCGAACCGGAGCCCCTCGTCCATCGCGATCGGCTTGCCGAGCTCCACGGTGATCTCGGTGTTGTCACCGGGCATCACCATCTCGGTGCCCTCGGCGAGCGTGATGGAGCCGGTCACGTCGGTGGTCCGGAAGTAGAACTGCGGGCGGTAGTTGGTGAAGAAGGGCTTGTGCCGGCCACCCTCTTCCTTGGTGAGCACGTAGATCGCCGCCTGGAACTCGGTGTGCGGCGTGATGGAGCCGGGCTTGCACAGCACCTGACCGCGCTCGACATCCTCCTTCTTCGTGCCACGCAGCAGGGCGCCGATGTTGTCGCCCGCGCGGCCCTCGTCGAGGAGCTTTCGGAACATCTCGACGCCGGTGACCGTGGTCTTCTGGGTGTCACGGAGCCCGACGATCTCCACCTCGTCGCCGACGTGCACGACGCCCTGCTCGACCTTGCCGGTTACGACGGTGCCACGGCCGGTGATCGACATCACGTCCTCGACCGGCATCAGGAACGGCTTCTCGACGTCGCGCACGGGCTCGGGGATGTACTCGTCCACCGCGTCCATGAGCTCGAGGATCTTGGGCGTCCACTCGGGGTCTCCCTCGAGGGCCTTGAGCGCGCTCACCCGCACCACAGGGGCGTCGTCGCCGGGGAATGTGTACTCGCTCAGCAGCTCGCGCACCTCGAGCTCCACGAGGTCGAGCAGCTCGGGGTCGTCGACCATGTCGGCCTTGTTGAGCGCGACGACGATGTACGGCACCCCGACCTGGCGGGCGAGCAGCACGTGCTCACGGGTCTGGGGCATGGGGCCGTCCGCCGCCGAGACCACGAGGATGGCGCCGTCCACCTGTGCGGCACCCGTGATCATGTTCTTGATGTAGTCGGCGTGGCCCGGCATGTCGACGTGCGCATAGTGGCGCTTCGCCGTCTCGTACTCGACGTGCGCGATCGAGATCGTGATGCCGCGCTGCTTCTCCTCGGGCGCCTTGTCGATCTGGTCGAACGGGGTGAACGCGACATCCGGGTTCTGCTCCGACAGGACCTTCGTGATGGCCGCCGTCAGCGTGGTCTTGCCATGGTCGATGTGCCCCATCGTCCCCACGTTCACGTGGGGCTTCGAGCGCTCGAACTTCTTCTTGGCCATCTCCTCGGACTACTCCCTATCTCGGGCGGCGCCCCTTCAGGCCCGCCGCCGGCGGTCCCCCGCCCATGGTGGTATCTGTCTTCTGCGTGCCGCTTCCC
>JAJZMN010000054.1 GCA_021850345.1 Actinomycetes bacterium
ATCGTGACCACGACGAAGGTGTGACGGCGGGTACGCAGCGCGATCAGTCCGAAGGGGATGGCGATCCCGAGCGCGACGACCCCGGCCACCGGCACGTACCAGAACACGCCGAATCCGCCGGGGATGTGCTGGTAGAAGGTGATGAGCGCAACCGTGTAGGCACCGGCACCGAAGAACACGGCATGACCGATGCTGATGTAGCCCGAGTAGCCACAAAACGCGTTCCAAGCCGTCGCCGCCGCCATGAAGATCACGGCGTAGAAGGCCATCGTGGTCACCGTCTGTGTGGTGATCACCAGCGGGAAACCCAGGACGACGACGACGATCGCTATCCAGACCGCGATCTTCGCCCAGCGCGCGGCGGTGCCGGTGGGATCTTCGACCCCCCCGAGGAGCTCACCGGACCTTTGGCTCACTGCGCCCTCACGGCGATCTTGCCGAACAGCCCCTGCGGCCGGACCGACAGCACGAGGAGGAGCACGACGAAGTAGACGACCGGGGCCCAGACCGGCGACCAGACGACCGCGACAACGTCTTCGACGACCAGCATGAGCAGCGCAGCGCCCATGGCACCGCCCATGCTCCCGAGACCTCCCAACACGACGATGGTCAGCAGCCGCGAGATGAGGTCGGCATTGGTGTTGGCATTGAACCCGTTGGTCACCCCGAACACCATCCCGCCCGCCGCCGTGACGGCCACGCCGATCCCGAAGGTGATGGTGGCCACCCGCTTGACGTTGATCCCGATGAGGGCGGCCGCCGTGCGATCTTGGAGCGCTGCTCGCAGGCTGGCGCCGAATCGGGTGCGGTACATGAGCGCGTAGAGCGCTGCGAGCAGGACGGCAGCCAGCGCGAAGCCGTAGACGTAGATGGACTGCAGGTAGAAGCCCAGCACGTGCCAGGTGCTCACGGCGTACGACGGATGGATCTGCACGACTGTCGTGCCAAACACGATGTCGAGGATGCCTTCGATCACGAGGGTGATGGCAAAGGTGACCAGAATCGACATCGAGACCCGGTCTCGCTGCCCCAGGCGGCGGATGAACGCCCACTCGGCCCCGATCCCGATGACGAACAATGCCGGGATCGTGATGAGCAGCCCGAGGAACGGGTCGATTCCGAGGTGCTCCCAGAGCGCGTAGCTCAGGTAGGCGCCAAGAATCACGAAGATCCCCTGGGCGATGTTGATGACCTCGAGCATCCCAAAGAGCAGGGTGAGACCGGCGGCCATGAGCGCGTACAGGCCGCCGGTCAACACCCCGTCGATGATCGCTCGGGTGATCTGGGTGCCCATCTGGGCAGGCTCCTTCTGTCAGCTACCTTCCTGGGGAAGTAGCGGTCGGACGACTCCGGCTCAGCGGCGGGCTCAACTGCCCCAAGGCGGCTTCGGGAACAGCGGTGGGACCGATCCCTTCGCCTTCTTGGGCAGGATCTGGACCAATGTCGGCTTGCCGTTCTTTGTCTGCCACTGGAACGCGAACACGAGGCCTGCGACGTTCTCTCCCAACGAATTGAACCGCACGGGGCCCTGGATCGATGTAAACGGCTTCCCCTTGTGCAGGTACTTGATGATCTTCGCATTTGTGAAGCTGTGGACGGCCTTCACGACCTGCGTCAGCACCTGCCCCACGGAGTAGGCCTCGGCGGATGTCGAAGCGATGTCCGTGGCACGGCCGCCGTACTTCTTGAGGTACGCCTTCACGAACGCCTTGCTCGACTTGCTCGCGTAGCCGGGGTACCAACCGTTGGGGTTGATGACCCCGAGGGCGTTCTTTGTCCCGACTGCCTTGAGGAAGGTTGTCCCCTTGTCCGACCCGGCCGCGAAGACGAGGATCTTCGGGTTGTAGTGCTGCGTCTCGAAGGCGCTCATGAACGCCGACACCTGTGTGGCGGAGACCGTACCGATGAGCGCGATCTGCGCGTTGGTGGCGGCCACCGCGTCGGCGATCGGGGTGAAGTCGGTCGTCTCTGTCGGGAACACCTTTGTGTAGACGTTCTTCAGGCCGGCCTTGGTCAAAGCAGCCCGCGTGGAGGGGAACGCCGCCTTGGTGAAGATTGTTGTGATGGTCGCGTACGCGACGGTGGTCGGTCGCTTCGACTTGGGTATCGACTTGATCCATTGCACGACGGGCTTGAAGCCTGTCGCGACGGGATAGGACACGTCGAAGACGTTCGGCAGATGCAGGTCGAAGACCGACGGCGCACCGCCCGCCCCTTCGATGAGGGCATACCCCTGCCGGTGAGCCGCCTTGGCAGCGGCCACGGTCAGCAGCGAGGAGAACGGTCCGATGGTGAGCTTCACGTGGTCATGGGTGATCAGGGTCGTGTAGTTGGCGGCAGCCTGTGTCGGGCTCGACGCGTCCGAGAGAAACTTGAGCACGATCCGGTGACCGAGGAGGCCGCCGTGCTGGTTCTGGTAGGCAGCCCAGAGGCGATAGCCGCGTGTGAACGCCTTGCCCGATGTCGAGAAGTCGCCGGAGAACGAGAGCGACGCCCCGATCACCACCGGTGACTTGAGCTTCTTGCCGTGGTGCGCCGACGCAGCGTCGGACACGGCGCCCGACGCTGCGAGCATCGTCCCTGCGGCCAGCGCTCCCGCGACCCCGGCACGGACGAGCGCGGAGCGCACTCGCCGCCCGGCGCCTCCGGCGCCCGTCGCACAGCTCATCTTCATGATCCCTCCCTTGTTGGCTTCACGTCTCCGAAGGCGCCGGCGCCGCGCGAGGCGCGTCGTCACCTCCCGGATCCCCCTGCACTACACGCGACCCGACCGTTCCTGGTCGATGGCCATGCGTCATTTCGTCTCGGCGATCGTGCCACTCGTTGCGGGCGGCCACCCTGCCACTGGGACCGGCGTCACCGTTGCGATCCTTGCCGTCGACCCCGGCAGGCGCCATCGCCGGCGACAAGCCGTCGCCGACCTCCGCGTGTTCGCTCTGCAACTCGAGCCCCGCACCTCTCGCCACGATCCCCAGGAGGGCCGCGAAGTCCATGTCGCCGATCCCCTCCCCGATGCCCGCCTGGAGGAGCTGGCGCACGAGCGCGGCCACCGGCATGGGCGTTTCGAGCAGTCGAGCGGCGTCGAGCCCGAGGTCGAAGTCCTTGTGGAGAAGGCGGGTGGTGAAGGTAGGCGCGAAGTCGAGGTTGACCAGTGCCGGCGTCTTGTAGCTGGTGAACATCGAGCCCATCACCGAATCGTTCAGGAAGCCGAGGAGATCCTGGCGACGCACGCCTCCCTTCTCGGCGAGGACCGTCACCTCGACGAGGGACTGGATCACCACCCCGAGGAGGAGGTTGTGGCAGAGCTTCACGAGCCGGGCGACGTCGCCCTCGCCGACATAGGTCGCCTCCCGGGCCACCGTCGTGAGGTAGGAGTAGGTGGCGTCGAAGGCGTCCCTCGGCCCCGAGACGGCCATGGTGAGCTTTCCCGCCTGCGCGACCTTCGGGTTGCCGCTCACCGGCGCGGCGAGGAAGGCGACGTCACGCGCCGCTGCGAGCTCCCGTGCGTGTGCACTGGCCTCTTGTGAGACCGTGGAGCAGTCCACCACGACTGGTGGTGGAGACGGGGCGGCGAGGAGCCCGTTGCTGCCGCCCAACACCTCCAACAGGTCGTCAGAGGAGGCGACGGTGATGAAGACGACGTCGCGACCGCCCAGGTCCGAGACGCCGTCGACGACCGTCGCACCCATTCGCGCGAGCGGGTCGGTCTTCGCGCGCGTCCGGTTGTAGACGGCCAGATCCAGCCCCGCTGTGAGGAGGCGACCTGCCATCGCGCTGCCCATGCGGCCGGTCCCGATCCAGCCGAGCGAGCCCCCCGCGGTCGCCTGCGCAACCGATTGCACGACCGCCAGTCTGCGGATCGGAGCTGCGGTTGTCAAGGGGACGAGGTGGCGGGCATCCTCGGGTCCTGGTCGGGCCGTCCTCGGGTCCTGGTCGGGCCGTCTTCGGGCCTCCTCGGGTACTGGTCGGGCCTCCTCGGGTCCCGTCCTCGGGTCCTACGGCGCCCCCACCCGCTCGCGCACACGGGCGGTCGAACCGCGCCGGACGAGCTCCGGGTCGACGTGGACGATCTGGACAGGGGTGTCTGGATCGCGCAGGTGGCCGAGCAGCAGCTCGGCCGCGTGGACACCGAGCTCGTGGTGGGGGATCCGCACCGTGGTGAGCGGCGGGTTCAGCCGGTCGATGAAGGGCATGTCGTTGAACCCGACGATCGAGACGTCGTCCGGGCACACGAGATCCGCATGCTCCAACGCCGAGTAGCACCCGAGAGCGAGCATGTCGTTGCCCGCGATGATCGCGCTGGGGCGATCCGCACCTCCGAGCAGCTTCGTCGCGCACCGCTCGCCCTCGGCGATGGTGAAGGCCTCCGCGAACGTCACGAACCGGGGATCTGCCCCCTTTCCCGTCGCCGCCATGGAGGACAGGAAGCCCTGATACCGCGCGAACCCCGTCGACATGGATTGCGGTCCGGCCACGTGCCCGATCCGCTCGTGGCCCAGGCCGCGAAGGTGCTCGACGACCATCCGGATCCCTTCGGCGTCGTCAACCGACACGGAGGAGAACCCGCCCTCCTCGACGACCCGGTTCAACAGCACGATGGGAAGGCCCATCTCCGCGAGCTCTGCGACCGCGAGGTCCTGCCGGTGGGCGGTGGCCAGGATGAGGCCGTCGACGCGCCTGTCCACCATGCCCGCGAAGATCCGGCGTTGACGGTCCGGGTCGTTCTCGGTGTTCGCCAGCAAGGCGACGTACCCGTCTTCGAAGAGCCGCCCCTCCACACCGCGCACCATGGGGGGAAAGAGCGGGTTGTTGATGTCGGGGATGACGATCCCCACCGAGTTGGTTCGCCGGGTCTTGAAGCTCCGGGCGAGCAAGTTCGGCTTGTACTCGAGCGCGGCTGCCGCGGCCAAGACCCGCTCCACCGTCTGGGGCCGGACGAGCGACCGCGTCGCGTCGTTCAGGGCACGGGAAGCCGTGCCCGGATGCACCCCGGCGGCCTCCGCCACTTCCCGCAGCGTCACGGCGTCTTTGGGCACCACGCCTCCACCGGCCTCGGTCCTTAGCCGCTGGAGCGGGACGATAGCGCGCTCGGCGCGAGCACGGCGGGTTCTCGCGCCGACCGGCCTGCCGAACGGCTACTCGGTCCCTCCGGTCGGTGCGGGCATGCTCACCGGTGGCGACACGCTCACCGGCGCGTTGGCGCAGCGAGGAGACGGGCGAGATGACGAGAGGGGCGTCACCGCCGGCCACACAGGAGGTAGGGCTCGAGGGTCATGACCTGGCCTCCGGTGAGGGTGCCGGTCACGACCGCGACCGTGCGCCACCCGCCTGCCACCGGGTAGGACGACTCGAGCGCCACACCGCCTGGCGCGCCGGACGCGCCGGACGACGGGGACGAGCTCCCTGACGGTGTCGACTTCGTGCCCGACCGTGCAGCCGTGCCCGACGTGGCGCTTCCCGCTGTCGACCTCGACGTGCCCTTTGTGGACGTGACCTTTGTGGACGTGCCCTTTGTGGACGTGCCCGAGGTGCTCGCCGACTTCTTGGGGGCCGTCGCCGCCACACGGCCACCGCCCCCGAGCACGACCTCTCCGGCGGGACACGACGTCAACGCGGTCAGCGTCGTCCCCGCGGCGGGATCGGGCGCAGACTTGAGCACCTTCGCCGTCACGATCGTGCTCTTTGCGATGGTGCCCGGGAGTCCGGGCTTCCCCTCCGACCCCCTGGCGCCCTGGGGCCCGGGGGGTCCCGCGAGACCGGTGGCGCCCCTGGGGCCCGCCGGCCCGGCGGGCCCTTGCGGGCCCACCAGGCCTTGGACCCCCTGCGGGCCTTGGGGTCCCTGGGCACCTTGGGACCCTGCCGGCCCGACAGGACCGGGAACCGGCGCGGGAGAACGGACCAGCGCCACGACGCCGAGCGCCATGCCGCCCGCGCCGAGTGCGAGCGCGGCGACGATCAGCGCAGCGAAGGCGCCTCTGCCCCAGTGGCTCCGCGAGGTCCCCCCGTCGACTCCTGCGACCGTCGCGTCCGGCGGAACGACCATCAGCCCGGTCGGCTCGTCTCCAGTCCTCGCCTGCGCCTTTCCCTGCGCCCATGCCATGCGTGCGGTCCTCCATCTCTACGCATCCGTGCGGATCCCGGTGGATCCTGGTGATCCTCGCGGCGCGCCCTCGCGCGGCGACGCCTCAAGGTTCCCAACCGCTCTCTGGGATCGGACCAGGTCAGTGTTACAGTACCGTTACAAACGTTGTCGTGCCGAAAGGTGCCCCGGCGCGGCGGCGCGATCCGCGAAACTCGACCCTTGAAGCCGGTGCGGGGCGTGGGTCTCAAGCACCGCGAGCGACAGACGGAGAGGTGGGCCGAGGCTTGGGACGCCGGATCCTGTTCATCGAAGACGACGACCACATGCGGGGAGTCCTGTCCCTCTCGCTGCAGCAGGAGGGGTACACCGTCGTGGAGGCAAGAAGCGGCGAGGAAGGGCTGCGACGTCTCGAGGAGGGGGGCGCGGACATGGTGCTCGTCGACCTCCGCCTCCCGGACATGGACGGCTTCGAGGTCACGCGGGCGATCAGGCGCTCGACCAACGTCCCCATCGCCATGGTGACGGCCAGCAACGACACGCACGACGTCGTGGCCGGCCTGGAGGCCGGCGCTGACGACTACGTCGTGAAGCCGGTGGTCGCCAAGGAGCTCTCGGCGCGTATCCGCGCCTTGCTCCGCAGGAGCAGCACCTCGGCACCACCGGAGGCGACCGTCCAGAGGTTTGGCGACGTCGAGCTGCACCGAGAGGCCGGGGTCGTGCGTCGGGGCGGGAAGGAGGTGCCCCTCACCCTCACGCAATTCCGCGTGCTCTGCGAGCTCGCGGACACGCCCGGCTGGGTCGTATCGAGGGCACAGCTCCTCGAGCGGGTCTGGGGCTACGACTTCTTCGGCGACGACCGGCTGGTCGACTACCACATCAGCGGGCTGCGCACGAAGATCGAGCGGGACCCCTCCAACCCCGAGCTCATCGTCACGGTCCGGGGACTGGGCTACAAACTCCTCCCGTGAGATCAGGCAGCCGGCGACGTCGGTTCGGCTTGCAGGCGCGGGTGATCGCGACTTTCGCGCTCGGCGCAGCCCTCGTCTCCGCGGTGCTGGCCCTCAGCACCTTCTACTTCGTGCGCAAGGAGCTGATCTCGCAGCGCACGACGAGCGTGCTGCACCAGACGTTCGCCAACGCGAGGCTGGTCAAGGTGGAGCTCGGCGCGCCCTCCACCAAGATCGGCGGCGTCCTGTCGAGCGTCACCACCGCCAACGGCGTCCATTCGTTCATCTACCGGCGCGGACTGTGGTACGCGAGCTCCGCTGCCGTCAGCGGGACCAACATTCCCAAGGATCTCACCCGAACGGTCGTGCAGGGGAACGTGGCGGACCAGCGGGTCGTGCTCGACGGCGTCCCGACGCTCGTCGTCGGCGTGCCGATCCCCGCGATCGGAGTCGCGTACTTCGAGGAGCACCCGCTCACATCACTTGCGTCGACGCTCCAGGTCGTCGGCACCGTTCTCACGACGGTCGCAATTGCGACCACGATCGGCGGCGCGCTGGCAGGGTGGTTGGTGAGCCGGAGACTCGTGAGGCCGCTCGGTGAAGTGGTCAACGTGGCCACCGAGATCGCGGCCGGCACCCTGGACCGGCGGCTCCCCGACGACCCGGACCTCCAGCCCCTCGTGGCGTCGTTCAACGAGATGGTGACCGCCCTGCAGCAGCGGATCGAGCGCGACGCACGTTTCGCGTCGGACGTCACCCACGAGCTTCGCTCCCCGCTCACTGCGATCGGCGCGTCCGTCGAGCTGTTGGACTCCTACAAGTCGCGGCTCCCTGCAGGAGGAGCCAAGGCCGTCGACACGCTCCACGTGGAGGTCGACCGGTTCTCGACCATGGTGCAGGAGCTGCTGGAGATGGCCGGCATCGATGCGGGGGCCGCGGTGCTGCACTTCACCGACGTCCCCCTCGCCGAGCTCGTCGAGTTGACGGTGGACGGCTACGACCCCGCAATCCCGGTCACCATGGATCCCCAAGCCCGGAGCACGATCGTCCGGGGCGACAAGCGGCGCCTCCAGCAGGTGCTGTTGAACCTGCTCGACAACGCCGAGACACACGCCGGCGGCGCGGTCGGTGTGGCCGTCCACGCGGACGGAGACTGGGTGACCATCTCGGTCGACGATGCAGGGACGGGCATTCCCCTCGAGGAGCGTGAGCGCGTCTTCGAGAGGTTCTACCGCGGCGCTGCCTCGGGAAGGCGCGGCGACACCGGCGGGTCGGGCCTCGGGCTGGCACTCGTCGCGGAGCACGTCCGCGCGCACGGGGGGCAGGTGCGAATCGGCGACAGCCCTGCTGGAGGGGCGCGGTTCAGCGTCGTTCTCCCCGTGGAGCACGAGTGATCTCGGTGGAGCGCGAGTGACCATCTCGGTGAAGCGCCTCTTGTCGCGTCGTCGAGCGGTGGCTCCCTCGTGCGTGGCCGTCTTCGCGCTCGTCCTCTCGGCGTGCGGGCTCGGCGTCAACGCCTCGCCCAACCTGGTGAGCCCGAAGCAGGTGCCCTTCGGCTTGCTCCGCCCGTCGGCGCCGACGACGACGCCGGCACGTCCGGGCCAGTACGTGACGATCTATTTGGACGGCCCCCAGCGTCTCGTCGCGGTGAGCAGGGAGATCCCTACTCCCATCTCCATCGCGGGAGTGCTGCTCGCCCTGGGCGAGGGGCCGACGTCGGTCGAGGCCTCCGAAGGGCTGCAGAGCCCCGTCTCCACGGCGGCACCGCTCACGCTCTGGCGTATCCGCACAACAACGGTCACGGTCAACGTGGCCGGGAGCTTCACGAAGCTCACGGGGGAGGACCAGGCGTTGGCGATGGCACAGCTCGTCTACACGCTGACCGTTCTCCCGGGCATCACCGGGGTCTCGATCCGCATCCACGGGAAGAAGGCGAAGGTGCCGACGGCGAAAGGGACACTGAGCCGTGGTCCGCTCGACCGAGCGGACTACGCGACAGTCGCGCCGATCTGAGAGCTCCGCGACCCTGAGCGATCAGACGGCGTCGGGATCCCTGGCCTCGGCGTCTCGCACGCGCCTCACCATCAACTCGAGGAGCGCCCACATGGTCTCGGGGTGCGAGATGGCGAAGGGGCGGAAGACCGGCTGGGTCAGCATCAGGCAACGAAGCTCGGAGTCCGCCGTGACCGTGGCAGAACGCGGGGAGCGATCGATCAGCCCCATCTCGCCGAAGAAGTCACCTTCCTTGAGCGTCCGCACCGGCTTGTTTCGGACCGAGACCGTCGCCTCCCCTTCGGCGATCACCGTGAAGATGGTGCCGAATTCCTCCTCCTCGGTGAGCACCGTCCCTGCGGGGAACGTGCGGTCGTGGACTTCCTTGGCGAGCTTGTCCAGCTCCCGCTTCGAGAGCATCGAGAACAGCGGCACTTTCGCGAGCACTTCGGATGGGGTCGGCATGGGACGAGATGGTACGCCTCCACCACCTTCGGAGGCGGACTCTCCGCCCCGGACCGGATCAGTCGAACCGAAGGACGCGCACGTGGCCGACCCGCTCGGTCACCATCTGGAAGGACTCGCCGCCATCGGCGGAGCGCCAGACCTGGCCGTCGCGCGTTCCCACCGCCACCTCGCCCCGTCGAGCGGCGAGGCAACCGGTGTCCAGGTTGTAGGGGAACGACTCGGGCAGCCCGCCTGCACAAGGCTGCAGCCTCTCGCCCAGGACGCACTTGTAGAGGCGTCCATCGCGGGTGGAGGGTCCGGTCGACGCGGTCACGTAGGCGGTGTCGCCATCGACGGCGGCCGCTCGGCAGTAGGGCGCATGCAACCCCTCGGTCGTCCACCTCCACGTCCGGCCGTCGTCGAGGCTCCACCCGAACCCCCGCGCCGCCGCCGCCACCACGACGCCGGCACTCCCGGAGACGACCTCGTGGACGTCGTCTGCGGGGGGAACGACACCGGTCCACGTCTCGCCGTCATCGGTCGAGCACCAGACTCCACCGACATGCACGTTGACGAGCCACGTGCCTGTCTGCGTCACCGCGATGGACCGGAGATCGGGCGTCTCGCCCGCCGGGTTCTCCCATGTGGCCCGCCCGGGGACGTGGTCGAAGGAGGCCACCGGCGAGAGGGTGCCCACGGTCAGGCTCAACTCGGCGAGCCGCGCGCCGTCGAGCCCCACGAGCAACCCGCCGTCGACCGCGCCAAGGCTCTGCGCCGACGACGGCCCGACGGATGCCACCGGCACGACCTCGTACGACTCGAGCTTCACGATCCGATCGCCGTCGACCAGCGCGAACACCCCCGCTGACCCCCCCTCGGCGCCCACCGCGATCGCGCCGACCGACACGTCCTGCGCGAGCGTGAACTGCCGGTCGAGATCCTCGAGGTGATCGGTGGTACCCAGGAGCAGCATGCCACCTTCCTATACCACTGCCTCACCGATTGCAGCGTGCCACGATGGGCGCGTGTCACCCGAGAGCCAGCTCGAGCGTGCGACGCGACGCTCCCGGCGGCTGCTCTTCGACCGTGTCGCAGCGCTCTACGACACCGCCCGTCCGGCGTGCACAGACGACGTCGTGGACCATCTCCTCGCCGTGGCTGGACTCACGGCAGCGAGCCGGGTCCTCGAGGTGGGGTGCGGCACGGGACAGCTCACCGAGCGCCTCGCCGCACGCGGCGTCCAGCTCACCGCCATCGACATCGGCGCCGGCATGGTCGCGGCTGCCCGTCGACGCGTCGCGAGCTGTGGTTCCGTCGACCTCCGAGTGACCTCCTACGAAGAACTGGTTGCCGAGGACGGCACCTTCGATCTCATCGTCTCCGCCGACGCCTTCCACTGGGTTCTCCAGCGGCTCTGGCGGAGCGACGACGGCGGCGCATGGCTGCGCGACCCGAGACCCACGGTTGCCGAGGCTCTCGGCTGGTCCGAGGACTTCGCGATCCCCAGCGAGGTCTCCTACCGCAGGCGCCTCACCATGTCCCCTTCCACCGTTCTCGACCTCGAGAACACCCGTGCAACTTCGCTCAGCTGGAGCGACGGCGAGCGGCGTGCGTTCATCGAGGCGCTCACTGCGCAACTCCCCGCCGGACGGGTCCACCTGACCCAGGTGGCAACCGTCGCGATGGCCCAGGTGGTCCGCCCAGAGCCGTGACCTTCGGCCCTATAACGCTTGGGCAACGACCGGGCATGCTCGCACGTATGGTAAAGGCGGCCCCGCGGCCACCGGCGATCTTCCTCCGTGACTCGGTCGAGGTGGACGGATGGAGCTACCAGGTCGAACGGCAGATCTGCGGCAACGAGCTCCGGCTCCTTCCACTGGCCGGAGCGTCCGTGGCCTCGGGAGAGGCGATGCTCGTGACGATCGGGCGTGCGTTCGGAGAACGCGTGCTCGGCATCCCCGCAAACGTCCGCTTGGGCCCGTGCTGGACAAGGGACGGGAGCGTCGCCATCCCCATCCGATGGGATGCGGCGGTGCTCGAGTCCGTCTTCCCGGTCCTCGACGGCACGCTCATTGTCACGCCATTGGGCGGGAGCCGATGCCGGCTAGGGATCGAGGCCTCCTACCGACCACCGCTCGACCGTGTCGGCGCGCTCGTCGACCGGGTCGTGCTTCATCGAGTTGCCGAGCGGACGGTGCATGATTTCTTGAAGCGCCTCGCCGCCGCTTTGACTGACGACTCGTAGCCCCGCTGTCGTCGATGCGGCCGACGAGGACTCGCCCCAACCCGGAGGTAGAGTCGAGAGCCATGGCGACTGGCGATCGTGGAGGGGTGAGGAAGCTGCATTCCCCGACCGAGCATGCTCGCAGCGATTACGTCGTGCCCGTAGTCCACGTCCATCTGTCAGAGCCCGTCGTGAAGCTCGGCTTCTACGGCGGCCTCGCGGGAGCAGTCGCTCTGGGCACCATCGACCTGCCCGTGGCCGTACTTCTCGGGGTGGGCGTGGCGATCGCCCGGCATCGTCGCGCTTGAGCAGAAGCTCTTCCTGCACATGCGCGAGGGCGACTCTGTCTCCTGTTAGGTGAGAAGTGGTCACAGAGAGTTCACCCGCTTGCCACGTAGCGACCACTTGGAGTTCAAGTCGCTCTGTCAACATCGGCCACACCAGTCACGCATTGCCGAAGGCGGAGGTGTGGGGATGGAAGTGCTCGTGGAGGCGCTGGCCGCGGAGTTGCTCGCCATCTTGGTCCGATTGGCGTGGGTACGCCTGCTGGCCTGGATCCGGGAGGCAGATGCCCGGAGCCATCTCGTGCTCCGCTCAACCGCCTAACTCGAGGCGCCTTCGCCGCACCGACCCGAAGCTTTCGGGTCGGTGAATCCACTTCGGCTCCTCCAGGCCGGTGCGGCCCTCCCCGGCGCGGCACTGGGCAGCGCCCTCGATCGACTGAGCCCGGGCCGACGACGCCGGCGACTCTGGGTGGGCCAGGGGAAGGCGCACATCGAGGTGCGGGGAGTCCACCATCCCGGGAGAGAGGTGCTCGCGCGCGACGTCGAGCGGGCGCTTCGCGCCGCCACGGGTGTCCAGTGGGCCCAGGTGAACGCCGTCACCGGACGGGTCGTCGTTGCCTTCGACCCCGATGGCCCCTCTGTCGACGAACTGGTCGACGTCATCGAGGGCGTCGAGGAGACCTACGACCTCCACGAGGAACGCTTCCCTCACGAGCGCCCCGAGCATCCCGGGGACATCGAGCCGGTGCGCCGGCAGGCGGTGGCCATCGGGGCGGACGTCCTCGCGCTCGGGGGGAGCGTGTTCGGCCAGGTCCTCCGCGCGGCACCCATCCCCGCCGAGCTCGGGGCGCTCGTCTCTCTGGCCGAAAACGAGCCCCGGGTCCGGCGCTTCCTCGAACAGCATGTGGGAGTGGCGCTCACCGACCTCGGGCTCGGGGTCACGAGCGCCTTCGTGCAGGCACTCTCGCAGGGTCCGCTCACCTTGTTGACCGACATCACGCACCGCGCCAACCAGCTCGGCGAACTTCAGGCGAACCGCCGGACGTGGGAGCGACGCGAGGCGGAGCTCTGCGAAGCGCCGCTCGACGAGCCCCCCGAGGCTCTGGCCCTGCCAGAGCGCCAACAACCTCTCCGATCCGGCCCGGTCGAGTCGTACGCCGACGTCGCCGCCGCCGCGAGCGTCGCCGGGGCGACGACCGCCCTCGCCGTGACGCGGAGCCCCTGGCGTGCCGGGGGCATCGTCACCGCGGCCGTTCCCAAGGGTGCGCGCCACGGCCGCGAGGCGTTCGCGTCGCGACTCGGGCGCGAACTGGCAGACCGTGACGTCGTGGTGCTCGACCGTAGAGCACTGCGCCGACTGGACCGCATCGACGCCGTCGTGCTCGACGCAGCGGTTCTCTGTTCGGAACGGCTCGTGTTCGGCACCGTGCAGCCGGTGGGCAACCTCGATATCGCCACCATCACGGCCAAGGGGCTCGCGCTGTTCGACCCCGCCCGCCCCGAGCGCCTCGTGCGCCGGGGAGTCTGGACGCTGGGACCCCTGCAGGCGATCGGCGTGGAGGTGCCCAACGGCGCACTGGGGCGTACGCGTGGGCGGAGCAAAGAGGTGCTGCTGGGCGTCGCCAGGTCGGGCGCCCTCGCCGGCACGATCACCCTCGAGCCGGAGCTTGACCCCTTGGCCGAACCCCTCGCCCAGCTGGTGCGACGCCAAGGTCTCCGGCTCGTCATCGCCGGGAGGAGCAGCGGGCTGGGAGTCCGGCTTCATGCCGACGACGTCGTCGCCGGAGGCACGCGTCTGGCTGGGTCGGTGAGGGCGCTGCAAGCCCAGGGCCTTGGGGTGTTGCTCGTGTCGGGCGGCTCTGCCCACGCCGCCCTCGGCGCGGCCGACGTCGGGGTCGGTGTGGATGGGTACGGCGCGCACCCCCCGTGGGGCGCCGCGCTCTTGACGTGCCGCGGACTGGCCGATGCCCACCTGATCGTCGAGTCGCTGCCCGTCGCGCGGTTGGTCAGCCGGCGCAGCGTGGCGCTCTCCGCGGCCGGATCCGTGACGGGAGCAGCGTGGTCGATCGTCGGACCGGCCATGAGCGCCTCACGTCGAGCGGCGCTGCCGGTGAACGTGGCCGCGCTGGTTGCACAGGTGACGGGCGCGGCAGCCGCGGTGTCGCTCGGTCGCCGCCAAGCCCCGGTTCCGGTGGCGGACGTGCCGTGGCACGCCATGGACCCCGAGACCG